>NZ_JBHTAQ010000006.1:0-77972 GCF_042663665.1 Saliphagus sp. GCM10025317 | reverse complement strand
CGCTCGTCTCGAGGACGGTCGCCTCGGATCGGGCGTCACTGTGAGCCAGGTCACCGGCTCCGGCACGTCGTAGGTGACGACCGCCTCGAACTCGCCGGAGGAGTCGGGTCGCTGGTGCAGGACGACGGATTCGCGAATCAGGTCGGGTTCGGCACTCGCGGTCTCGGGATGGCGTTCGTGGCCGCGCTTGAGTCGACGGTCGCAGTCGCGCCTGTTGCGGTCAACCCGTCGACGTCAGTCGCGTCCGCTGCGAGCGACCTCGACGAAACGGCAGCCGGTCCGCTATCTGGTGCCTCGAGCCCCAAACCGACCGCGTTCGCGCCGGAGGTCTCGAGCGATGGAGACGGGGACGCGGACGCTGACTGGCGGCGAATGCACCCGCACCGACGCTCGCGGGAACGCTTCCGAGGACGAGTACGATCAGGAGGGCAGCGACGAACCGGCGTGTCACACGTCTCCTTCTCTCCCGCGCGAGCAAGACTGTTCTGGCTTCCTGACGGTCAGTCGATACACGTTCTGCATCCTGACGGCCCGTCGATGAAAGCCGGGCCGTTTTCGTTCCCGAGAACGTAGCCCGCGCCGTGTACGAGCGACCCGCCACCGCCCGAACGGATAGCGAGTCGGAGGGGCTCCCGTGACCGATCGCCGCGTCCGACGGGCGACGTCGGACGACGCCCTGGCCGTCCGTCGACTCGTCGACGGCGCGTTGCTCGAGGTCGGCGACGTCGAGTCGCGAATCGACGACGGTGACGTCCTGGTCGCGACAGAACCGCGATCGGTGGGTACCGGCGAGACGCGGCGGGTCCTCGGCGCGGTCGTCCTCGAGACGCCGGTTCGAGGCGAAACGAAGGGGCACACGTCGCGGCGATCGCCGTCCACCGACGTCACCGCGGACGTGGGATCGGAACCGACCTGCTCGAGGCGGCGCTCGAGCAAGCGGGCGTGCTAACGGCGAACTTCGATGCGGACGTGCGACCGTTTTACGAGTCGCTCGGATTCGACGTCGAATCGATCACGGAGGGACGGTATCGCGGGGTGAAACGACGTTCGGGGGCACGACACAACGGCTGAAGGAGCCGAGGTCATCGCGACTTCGGTGAGGATCAATCCGGGCGGAGTGTAGCCGACGACTACGTGCTCGATCACCGTTACCTGATACCTCCGACAGGAACCCGATCCTCGAGTGTGGCGGCTGACACGCCCGCCTGTCAGTGATAGCGATCATGCTCACATTTTATACCGGCGAGTGTGGTAGGTGGCCCCGGCATGAACCCCAGACAACTCCTCACCGGTGATCCCAAGCGGAGCTCGATGCTCTACCTCGGGATCGGCGCCATCTCGCTGCTGAAAGCGCTGGCGGTCCGCAACGACAAGCGACGCTTCAAACGCGAACTACTCGACGCCGCCCTGTTCCTCGGCGTCGGAATCGCGCTGCGCAAGTACGGCAGCCTCAGAGAGCAGAAACAACAGGAACTGCGCGAGTCAGTCCCCGACGTGCTCCTCCAGGCGCTCGAGGGCGACGGGAGCGGCGACGACTTCGCGTCGATGGCGAAGAAACGGTTCGGCCGCGAGTCGGAGCCGGAACCCGAACCCTCGCTGCGGGCTCGAGCGACGGGCTTCGTTCGCTCGTAGACTCGTAGAAGCGTAGAAGCGTAGAATCGCCTCGAGAAAGGACCGAAGAAGCGCACCACCGTTTTTCAGGCTTCGACGAGCTTGTAGGCACCCCGTCGGTCTCGCCGTCCTCGGGAGCGGGCGCCCGCTCGGCGTAGTAGATGGCGCCGTCGACGACCAGCGGCGTGCTCGTGACGACGCCGTCGTGGTCGACGTGCCAGACTTCCTCGCCGGTCTGTTTCTCGACGGCGTACAGCGTCCGGTCCTTCGAGCCGAAGACCACCCGGTCGGCACACACCGTCGGGCACCCGGTGAGCGCACTGTCGGTTCCGAAGCGCCAGTGCTCCTCGCCGGTGGCGGCGTCGAGCGCGTAAAGGTTGCCGTCGTGACTCCCAGCGAAGACGACTCCGAGGCTCGGGTCGATCCCTGGGCCCGTCATCGAAAGCCCGCCCGTCTCGACCGACCAGTCCTCGGTGCCGTCCTCGAGGTCGACCCGGTAGATGCGCTGGTCCCACGAGCCGAAGTAGGCCCCGCCGTCGTAGGTGGCGATCGGTCCCTTGATCTCGCCGTCGGTGTCGTTGTCGGGGTCGGTCTCGAACGTCCACTCGAGTTCGAGGTCTGGATACTGCCACCCATAGAGCACGCCGTCGTTGGCGCCGACGACCAGCCGGCCGGCGTTGGGGTCGATCGCGGGCGTCGAGTGGGGGTGGTCGGTGGGCGGCTCTCGGCGTCCTCCCACAGCACCTCGCCGGTGTCGGGGTCGACGGCGAACATGCTGCCCTCGGGGTCGGGATACTCGACGGCCACGAAGACGCGGTCGCCGTCAAATACCGGGCTCGAGCCGATCGACCCGCCCAGCTTCTCGGCCCACACCTCGTCGCCCGTCTCGAGGTCGAACGCGTAGAGGACGCCGTCGTAAGCACCGATGAAGACGGTATCTGCGGTGACGACGGCCGTCCCGTGGATGCCGTTGCCGTCCGTCTCGGTGTCGGCTTCCCACAGCACTTCGCCATCGGCGGTGAGCGCCGTGACGATGCCAGTGTCGCCCGGCATCACGAGACCACCGTCTGACGTCGGCGTCGCGCTCGCTTTCGCCGCGCTGTGATCGCCAGTGTTTACCTCTGGGAGGCGCCAGGCCTGCTCGACCGCGTCGGGGATCGTCTCCTGGGGACGATATCCCCAGTTCTCGAGCGAGTCCCGAAACTGGGCGACATTGTCGGGGTACGTCGCCTCGAGCGGGTCGTCGATGGGGTCGATCAGGGGGTCGTCTTCGGTGTCGTTGCCGTTACCGTTGCCGTTCCCGTCACGATTACCGGCGTTCGGCGTCGGATCGTCGGATTCCGACTGGTCGAGACAACCAGCGGTTGCCGCCGCGAGACTCGCGCCGCTGAGTCGGAGGACGCGTCGTCGGGAGAGGCCTTGCATTACGAGAGCAGTTTTACTCGAGTGGCATGAACGTTCGCCTCGAGCGCCTCGGTGCGCTCACCGGTGGTAATCTCAAAGTGACCGACGACCGTCCGCGAGCGGAGGGCTACCTGGACGTCGGCTCGAGTTCGGCCGTGAAGTGACGGAGTTCGGGTACCTCGGGTTCGGTTTTGATCTCGAGGCCCGTCGCCTCGTCGGCCCGCTCGAGGACGGCCGCGGCCGCATCGGCAACGTGCTCGAAGTGCTCGCGGTGGTAGGTCCGGCGGGGGACCGCCAGCCGGACGAGTTCTGGACGGTCAGTGCCGGGGAACGCGAAGCTCCCGAGTTCGACGCCGCGAACGCCGCCCTCACGGTAGAGTTCACAGACCAGCACCTGCCCGGGGAAGTCGCTCGACTCGAGGTGCGGGAAGACGGCCTCGGCGTCGAGGTAGACCGCGTGGCCGCCGGTGGGCGTGTAGACGGGGACGTCGCGGTCCTCGAGCAGGCTCGCGAGTGTCCGAATGCTCTCGACGCGGTCGGCGACGTAGGCCTCCTCGACGGCTTCCCGGAGGCCGACCGCCAGGGCCTCCATGTCCCGGCCGGCCATGCCGCCGTAGGTCGGGAAGCCCTCGTAGAGGATCGCCCGCTGTTTGCAGCGGTCGGCCAGCGCCTCGCCCTGGGTGGCGACGAACCCGCCAACGTTCGAGAGGCCGTCTTTCTTGCCGCTCATCACCAGCGCGTCGGCGTACCCCAGTTGTTCGCGGGCGACGTCGGCGACCGACGCTTCGGCGTACTCAGCTTCGCGCTCGGTGACGAAGTAGGCGTTCTCCGCGAAGCGACAGGCGTCGACGACGAACGTGGCGTCGATCTCGTCGGCGAACTCGGCGACCCGGCGGGTGTTCTCGACGCTCACCGGCTGACCCGCCGCCGAGTTGTTCGTGATCGTCTGGATCACCACGGGGACGCGGTCGGCGCCCACCTCCTCGACGACCTCGCGGCCGCGTTCGATCGAGAAGTCGCCCTTGAAGTCGCCCGGGGCCCCGGGGTCGGTCGCGACCTCGACCGGGCAGTCGACCGGGTCGGCGCCCTGGTTGGCGACGTGGGCCCGCGTCGTGTCGAAGTGCGTGTTGTTCAGGGCGACGTCCCCCTCCTCGAGCAGGGTGCCGTAGAGGACGTTCTCGGCCCCGCGCCCCTGGTGGGCCGGGACGACGTGGGAAAAGCCCATGACGTCGGCCACCGCGGCCTCGAGCCGTCGGAAGCTCTTCGACCCGGCGTAAGACTCGTCGCCCCGGATCAGGGCGGCCCACTGGTCCTCGCTCATCGTTCCCGTCCCGCTGTCGGTCAGCAGGTCGATGAACACGTTCTCGGCGTCGAGGTTGAAGACGTTGTAGCCCGCCTCCTCGAGTGCGCGTTCGCGCTCGCCGCGAGAAGGGAGGTCGATCGGTTCGACCATCGTCGACTTGTAGTGTACCATATCCCGTTCTGAGGCGCGGCGATAGTTCAATGCATCTGCGGGTTTCTGGGGCTATCCGCCCCGAACGTACACCGGGCGACGAATCGGGGCTTCGAAGCACGTCCCGTAGTCGCGGGAGGTGGCCCGGTCGGCACGCTCGAGACGCCGACCAGTCAAAGTAGGCCCGCAATCAGGGCTCGAGGCGATACCGGACCGTCCGCGCGCCGTCGAACCGAGGACCCGACCCGGTGTCACCGAAGCCGAGTTCCTCGGCGGCCTCCTCGACTGCTCCGTGGCCGTCCGGAACGAGTACTTCGACGGCCATCCCTTCACACTCGGCGAAGCGAACGGGTTCGGCCAGCAGGCGCTCGCAGGCGGCCTCGGTGCCGTCGATCTGGGTGACGTGGACGGTGTCGCCCTGGGCGTCGAAGCTGACGAATCCGAGGAGGTCCTCGGGATTGGACTTGCCGTACTGCGAGGCGTCCGCGTCGCTCGCGTCGTCCGCAGGTGGGACGTCGGCGTTCGGGTCGTGAGTACCGTCCTCGGCCACGCGCACCGTCCGGTCGTGGACGAGGTTCCGGGCCACGTCGGTCGGAGCGTCGGCGATGGCGGCAATCGCGTCGGCATCGGCCTCGAGGGCATCCCGTACGTTCATTACTGTTTGTCAATGCCACGCACGAATATAAATCCGACGAGCCACGGACACCGCCGCTACGACCCACTGTCGACGCGCGCACATTCTTGTGCCAGGGAGGCAAAACGCACCGCATGAACGACGCGTCGGCGACGGACGAGACTCGCTGTGCGTTCTGTGGACACGCGTGCCCACTCGAGCCGGTTACCGGAGACGGCGAGGGAGCGGACCCGGACCGGGTCTTCTGCTCGCGCGCCTGCCGCGACGCCTTTCGGGAGAACGAAGACGGGTCCCGGAAAGAAAACGGACACCGAACGCTCGAGACGGGCGTCGCCGCTCTCGAGGCGAGCCTCCCGCAGGGGCTCCCGCGAAACTCGTTCGTCCTCCTGGTGGGCAACTCCGGAACCCGCGAGGAGGCCATCCAGGCCGAACTGGTCTGGCGCGCGCTCGAGCGCGACGAACCGGCGATCGTGGTGGCGTTCACCGAACCACCCACGTCGGTCGTCGAGAACTTCCTCGCGATGGACTGGAACGTCCTCCCCTACCTCGAGTCCGGCCAGCTTCGCGTCCTCGACTGCTTTACCTCCAGGATGGACGACCCCGAGCGCCTTCACGACCGGATGACCGAGTGGAATACCCACCTGCGGCGCGTCGTCGAGCCGCAGACGGCCACCGTCCGCGATCCGGGCGACGCCCACGAGGTGCTGAACGTCCTCGACAACGGCCTCGAGGACCTCGAGATGATCGAGACGGGGCTGGTCGTCGTCGACTCCATCGCGGAGTTCGCCTCGCTCGTCCAGCCCGTCCAGGCCTACGACTTCGTCCGGGACGCCCGCGCCGAGGTCTGCAAAGGCCGGTTCGTGCCGCTGATCGCCGGGGGAACGGTCGCGGGCGGCGAGGAAGTCTTCCCCCGGAACCTCGCGTACGCCGTCGATGGTGTGGTCGACCTCGCGCTCGACAACTCGATCGTCGAGGACACGCTCTTTCGTCGGCTCCGGGTGCGCAAGCTCCGAGGCGTTCTCGCGATCAGCGAGTGGCACACCTACGAGTACACGAGCGGACTCGGCATGGTGACCTTCGATCCGCTTGAGGAACTCGAGGGCGACCACGATGACGGTGACAGTGGTGGAGAATCGGACGATGGGACGAGCGGGACGAACGATCCGCGAGACGACGTCGGTGGAAGCGAACACATCGACGAGCCCAACGTCGAGGAACGGAACAGCTAACTGTTCCAGCCGAAATCCTCCGTCAATGCCCTTCGGTGTCGACGAGGCCGGCAAAGGCCCCGTCTTCGGGTCCATGTTCGCCGCCGCGGTCTGGGCCCCGACTCGAGACGCCCTCCCCGACGGCGTCGCCGACTCCAAGCGCCTCTCGCTGGAGCGACGGGAGACCCTGGCCGAGACCATCCGCGCGGACGCTCGACTTCGGGTCGGCGTCGCCGAAATTACCACCGACCGGATCGACGCCCCCGACACCGACATGAATGGCCTGGCCGTCGAGGCCCACGCGAGCGCGCTCGAGGGGGCCGTCGAGGCTTCCGGGGCTGCCGAGGCCGCCGGGGAGTCTCCATCCACCCTCGAGCACGGGGGAACGTCGGAACCGCCGGTCGTCCACTGCGACGCCTGCGACACCGACGCCGAGCGCTTCGCCCGCCGGGTCGCCGACGCCTGCGCCCTCGAGACCACGGTCGAGGCGACCCACGGCGCCGACGACGACGACCCGCTCGTGGGTGCCGCGAGCATCGTCGCCAAGGTCGAACGTGACGCCCACGTCGCCGCAATCGCCGACGAGTACGGCGAGGTCGGCAGCGGCTACCCTTCCGACCCGACCACGCGGGCGTTCCTGGAGGAGTACGTCGCGAGATGTGGAGCGTTGCCGCCGTTCGCCCGCGCGTCGTGGTCGACCTGCGCCGACGTGCTCGCCGACGCCGAACAGACCGGACTCGGGCAATTTTGACGTACCCCCGCCCGAAATACGCCGGCATGAGCGAAGACGACGTCGCTCGAACCCTGCGAACCTACGAATCGGACGCCGACGCCTACGTCGAGAAGTACCGAACCGAGTCGGTGCTCGCCCGGTACGGCGAGGCGTTCCTCGAGGCGCTCGAGACCACCGGCGGACAGCGCGTTCTGGACGTCGGCTGTGGCCCCGGCGTGGACTCGGCGGCGCTCGAGGCCCGCGGATACGACGTCGTCGGTCTGGATCTGACCGAGTCGTTCCTCCGGGCGGCGACGGAGGACGTCCCTTCGGCGTCGTTCCTCCGGGGCGACATGCGCGCACTCCCGGTCGCGACCGGCGCGGTCGAGGGCCTCTGGGCGTGTGCGTCATTTCTCCACGTCCCCCGGGCGGACGCGCCCGCGACGCTCCGCGAGTTCCGACGGGTGCTCGACACCGACGGCGTCCTGTACCTCTCCGTAAAGAGACCCGACCTGGCCGCCCGCGACGAGAGCGACCGCCACTTCGAGCCATACCAGCCGAGAGCGGTCCACGACCTGCTCGAGACGGCCGGCTTCGAACGGGTGACGGTGACCGAACTGGACGGGTGGGTCTCCGCACTGGCCCGCACGCCCGCCCGATAGCAATCGACTTTTTGGGTCCCGCGTCGTAGCGCGATTCATGGGATACGTCTGTCCAATCTGTGAGGCGGGCGTCACCGACGGCCGCCAGCTCGCCGACCACCTCGCGGTCACCGCGTCGCTCGGCCGCACGGCTCACCTCGAGTGGCTCGAGGAGCACGTCCCCGACTGGGGCTCGAGAACGCGAGACGAACTCGCCGACGCCGTCACCCCGCACGCGCTCGAGGTGGAGTTACCGGTCTCGGAAGACGCTTCCGAGGGGCCAAGGGTGCAGTCGGGGCGGGGGGCGAACGCGAGGAACCAGAGAGGCCCGAAGGGCCCCAGACTCGAGGACGCCATCGCCCAGCAGGCACAGGAACCGGGGCGCGGAGACGTGACCACCGAAACCAGGGACGTCCTCGAAGAGGCGAGGGCGTTGACGGCTCGAATGGAGGGCGACGGGCGGCGCGGGTCGAGCGCCGGCAACGGGGAATCGCCCGTCGAAGACGAGCACGAAGACGAGACCGGAAACGAAAACGAAAACGCGTAACTGTCCTCTCGCCAACCGTCTCGACATGCACACCGTCGGTACCTTCGCCCCCGGCACCCTCGAGGACGCGAGCGAGCAGTACGAATTGGTCGGTCCCGCCGCCCAGACCGTCGTCCGCGAGGTCGCCAAATCCATGGACTTCGACCGCGAGGAGTACGCCGACCGCGTCTCGAGAGACGTAGTGGAGACGGCTCGAGACGCCCTGTTCGCGAGTTTGCTCGAGGTTCGCGTCGGCACCCGCAAGGAGTACGAGGACTGGCGCGAGGCGTACGACGGCGAGGTGATCGAGGCGGGAAGCGAGCACGTCGACCACGTGGTCTGGCACGCCGCCCCGACCGGCGAGGCCGTCGCCGCGACCTTTCAAGAGAAGGAGGAGGCCGCCATCGCGACGCTTCGGCGTCAGGCGTTCGGCCGACTGTACCGTGACCAGCTATAGGATCTTTTCAAGTGTCGCATCGGCCACCGGGTGGACGTAGCGCGTCATCTGGTGAGAACGTTCGAGCGAACCATCCCGGGTGAGCGGCGAAGAGCGCGTGCACCAGCGTCTCGAGATCACGGCGTTCGTGGAGTGACGCGACGAGTGATCGTGGCCATCGCTCTCAGGGGGTTGCTATACGAATCGAAAGGGGTTGCTGCACGAGAGGAAGGCGGCTTCGCGTAACGACGCGGAGACCGGCGTCCGTAGGGACGGCAATCAGGACGAGTTTGGACCTGAACCCGAATCCGGATCCGAGCGGAAATTCGAATCCGAACGCGACCCCAAGTCCGAACTCGAGTCGTCGACCACCTCGAACGTCGTTCCGCCGCACCGGCAGCCCTCTCGTCGCCCTATCGGGCGAATTTTTTCGTCGGACCACCGCTCCGCCGCGTACGCCGCCCCGCAAGACGTACAGATCGCTGCGACTTTCTGCACGCGTTCACGCTCGTGATCGCTGTCGACGCCATCTTCGTCTTCACCTGCGACTTCGTCTGACGCCGGTTCGGCGGCGTCGTCTCCCGCAACCTGGTCGTCCATGTGGGCCCCTAGAGGGGCCACAACGGGATAGCAATCATGCGGTGACCTCGAGGGTATTTATATAAGCGTGCTGGCGCGTTTCACGGCCTGCGTTCGCTATCACTTGCGCGAGAGCGTTCTCGAGACGACGGAGCGCCGGCGGAAGCCAACGGAACCCGACGAAGCAACGACGAAACGCGTATCCTCCGTCGGTCCCGAATGTCGAATAATGCGTCGACGGACCCTCCTCCTCGTTTCGGCCTTCGTACTCGTGCCACTCGTCCTCTTGGTCGCCCTCGGCGCCGTCCCCGCGCTGATCGGCGGCGGGGACGTCTACTACGTGGTCGCGAACGAGGTCGACCTCGAGGATGGGGAACCGCCAGAGGCGAACGTCACGGGTACGATCGCCGCTGAGAACCTCTCGGAGAACCGCTTCCCGTACACGACGGGCGCGCTCGAGGACGGTCGCTCGGCGGCCTACGAAGAGGGGCGATTCGGCTTCGAGTCGGCGTTCACGCACACGCCGTTCGACGAGTTCTCCGAGTTCGAGACGTGGAACCGCGCAGCGACCGACCCCGAGGCAGACGTGGTCTACCTCGAGCGAAACGGTACCTACTACCGCCTCGAGATCACACCAGCTAGCGATGTCGATGGACCCTGACGACACGGACGACGGGGGTGCCGACGCCAACTCGGGAACCACCGAGGATGCACCGGCGTGGCCCGTGCTCGAGTCGCAGACCGAGTACGAAACCGGCTGGTACGACGGCGGCTACGATCTGGTTGAACAGCCCAATGGCTCCGAGAAGCGCTACTACTGGGCCGACCTCCCCCCGGCAGTGGTGATCGTCGCCGCGACCGACGAGTCGATCCTGTTCGTCGAGCAGTACCGCCCCGCGATTCGAGAGACGCACCTCGAGTTGCCCGCGGGTATCGTCGAGGACGGCGAGTCCTACACCGCCGCGGCCGCGCGCGAACTCGAGGAGGAAACCGGCTTTCGCCCCTCGAGTCTCGCCCTCTTGCAGGAGTACCGCGTCGCGACGGGCGTCCTTCGCCACGACCGCGGCGTGGTCTACGCGGAGGGACTCGAACCCGGCGAGCGCGACCTGGACGGCAACGAGTTCCTCGAGGTGCGGACGATTCCGAAGGGCGAGGCGCTGGCTCGAGCGCGCGAGCACCCGGCGAACGACTCGACGCTGAGCGCACTGTTGCTGGCCCGCGAGGACGGGTTGCTCTAGGGACCAAGAGCATCGTTTAACCCGCTCGAGACCCAACCCCGACCAACACGATGGACGGCGAAATCTCCACCGACGACGTCTCGGCACTGCTCGAGTCCGACGCCGACGTGCGGATCGTCGACATTCGCGACCAGGCGAGCTTCAAACGTGGCCACATTCCCGGCAGCGAGAACGTCCCGTTTCACGAGATAACAGCGAAAATCGAGGACTTCGACGACGCTGACCGGATCGTCACCGTCTGCCCGCACGGGCAGGCGAGCGTTCAGGCGGCACGGCTCATCGGCTCCTACGAGGGGAGCGCGGACGCCCGCGTCGAGAGCATGGTCGGGGGACTCGAGGCCTGGGCCAAGGCCTACGAGTTGGCGGCCGACGACGGCGAGGACAGCGAGGGCAGCGAGGGCAACGAGCGAGACGGGCGAGGTGAGCGAGACGAGGACGACGAACGCGAACACAGTACTCGAGGGAACGCTGACTCGAGCGCGCCGTTCTGATTCTGCGACCGGAGATCGACTCGCGGTCGCCGCAGGGTAATCACTGTACCAGTCCCCGAACCGACCTGGCGGACGCGACTCGAGTGAGGCGAGACGCGGATGACGACCACCCCGTTGTAACGACCCTGACTATGACGGCCGAACAACCATCCCTGTGAATGATTCACATACGAATGGTCTGGTTCCGCATCGCACCACAATGGGACAGACCGTCAGGATTTCAGCGGGCTGAGAGCCGTATCAGCACCCGGCCACACCCCCCACGTGGCCGGTTTTGCTGTCGGCGTATTCGAATCCTCGAGAGAGTGGTTTGAAGACGACGTCGTTACTCGAGGTACCGGTCCGAAGACGACACTGCTACTCGAGTTGTACGACTCGAGGCGTGTTCGGACGCGTCGCACGAAAAACGGGAGAGCGGCGTCGCTGCTCGAGGCCCTCGTCGAAACGAAAAACCGCACCGCAGGCGCTAGTTTCGTTCGGTTCGCGACCCGCCATGGATCGGAAGTCCGGTCAGAGCATCGACGGTCAGGCGACGTTGAATCCGCGATCGCGGAGGAAGTCCTCGATGCGGCCGCGGTGGTTGCCCTGGAGTTCGATGTGACTGTCCTCGACGGTACCGCCACAGGCGAACTTCGATTTCAGATCCGACGACAGACTGTCGAGATCGACGTCTTTGGGGTCGAATCCTTCGATGACCGTTACCTCTTTACCGTATCTGCGCTCGTCAATGCGGATGGTGAGTTGCTGCTGGCCCTTGGCCACGTCCTCGCAGACGCAGAGTTCCTGGGGCAGCCCGCACGTCGAGCAGACTTCCGACATTACGTTCGCCCGTACGGAATGAGCATATTAAACACTATCGGGACCGCAACCGACTTCCGACTCTCGTGACCGCAACCGTCTTCGGCCTCCAGCAGTCGGACGCTCGACCCACCGCTGCCCGAAGCTGCCTGACAACCGATGGGATTTTCCCGTCTGCGCGTCCAGGGTGTTGGCATGAACTATCGCGCAGTCGAACCGACGGGAGAGTACGTCGCCAGCCTCGACCACGGCGCCGACTGGCGGGCCGAGATCGAGTCGCTCGCGACCGAGGTCGACGCCGACGCCGCCTGGTTCACCGCCCTCGGCGCCGTCCAGGACGCCGAAATCTGGTTCTACGACCAGGACACCCTCGAGTACGAACCCGTGACCTTCGACGAACCGCTCGAGGTAGCCAGTTGCGTGGGGAACGTCTCCTGGCTGGAGGGAGACCGGTTCGCCCACACCCACGCCGTCCTCTCGCGACCCGACGGTACGGCCCTCGCGGGCCACCTGAACGCCGCGACCGTCTTCGCGGGCGAAGTGTACATGCGCACCTTCGAGGAGCCCCTCGAGCGCGAGCACGACGAGACCACCGACCTCGACCTCTGGCTCTAACATGCGGGCCGAGGACGAGCGCTACTTCGAGACGCTCGAATCCCAGCTCGAAGAGGCCATGGACGTCGCCGAAACCGCCAAGCAGCGAGGCGACGACCCGAAGCCAGAAGTCGAGATTCCGGTCGCGAAAGACATGGCCGACCGCGTCGAGAACATCCTCGGGATCGACGGCGTCGCCGAGCGCGTGCGCGAACTCGAGGGCCAGATGTCCCGCGAAGAGGCCGCCCTCGCGCTCGCGGAAGACTTCGCCGACGGTTCCGTCGGTGACTACGAGACGAAAGCCGGGAAGGTCGAGGGCGCGGTCCGGACGGCCGTCGCGCTCCTGACCGAGGGGGTCGTCGCGGCACCGATCGAGGGGATCGACAAGGTCGAGATCCTCACCAACGACGACGGCACCGAGTTCGTCAACGTCTACTACGCTGGCCCGATCCGGTCAGCGGGCGGGACCGCCCAGGCACTCTCGGTGCTGGTCGCGGACTACACCCGCGCGCTGGTCGGGCTCGAGACCTACGAGGCCCGTCAGGAGGAGATTGAACGCTACGCCGAGGAGGTCGGCCTCTACGACAAGGAGACCGGGTTGCAGTACTCCCCAAAGGACGAGGAGACGAAGTTCATCGCTAAACACCTCCCGATCATGCTCGACGGCGAGGCCACGGGCGACGAGGAGGTCTCGGGCTTTCGGGATCTCGAGCGCGTCGACACCAACTCCGCCCGCGGCGGGATGTGTCTGGTGATGGCCGAAGGGATCGCGCTGAAAGCCCCCAAGATCCAGCGCTATACGTCCCAGCTCGACGAAATCGACTGGCCGTGGCTCCAGGATCTGATCGACGGGACCTACTACGACGACGGTGCGTCAGCGAATGAAGGCGAGGACGAGGATGGAGGCGACGGCGGAGAAGGCGAGGGAGACGAGGAGACAAACGCTGACGACTCGAGTCCCGACTCCGAGGAAGACGATCGACCGTCGGGACCCCCGCGCGTCGAACCCGCCACGAAGTTCCTCCGGGACCTGATCGCCGGCCGCCCCGTCTTCTCACACCCCTGCGCCGAGGGCGGCTTCCGCCTGCGCTACGGCCGCGCGCGCAACCACGGCTTCGCGACCGCGGGCGTCCACCCCGCCTCGATGCACATTCTGGACGACTTCCTCGCGACGGGCACCCAGATCAAGACCGAGCGCCCCGGCAAGGCCGCCGGGGTGATTCCCGTCGACAGCATCGAAGGCCCCACCGTCCGCCTGGCCAACGGCGACGTCCGACAGATCGACGACGTCGAGGAGGCCCTCGAGGTCCGCAACGGGATCGAGAAGATCCTGGACGCCGGCGAGTACCTGGTCAACTACGGCGAGTTCGTCGAGAACAACCACGCGCTCGCGCCCGCCGCCTACGCCGTCGAGTGGTGGGTCCAGGACCTCGAGGCCGCCGGTGCGGACGTCCAGGCGCTCGAGGACGACCCCCGGATCGACCTCGAGGACCCGCCCGCCGAGCAGGTCCTCGAGTGGGCGCTCGAGTACGACGCCCCGCTCCATCCGAAATACACCTACCAGTGGCACGACCTCTCGGTCGAGGCCTTCGTCGGGCTGGCCGAGGCCGTCAGCGACGGAACGGTCGAGGATGGGGGCGCAGGTGGCGAGACGCTCGTCCTCGAGCACACCGACGCCGTCCGCGAGGCGCTCGAGACCATCGTCGTCGAACACCGCCAGCGCCCCGACCGGATCGAGGTCGACGACTGGGAGCCGTTCGTTCGCAGTCTGGGACTGACAGTGGATCTGGAGCGCACCTGGTCACTCGAAGACCTGAGCGAGCGCGCTCGCGCGTGGGGCGTACACGAAGACGGCGACAACGCCATCGAGGCGGTCAACGAGGTCGCCTCCTTCACGGTTCGGGAGCGCGCGCCGACCCGCATCGGCACGCGGATGGGTCGGCCCGAGAAGTCCGAGCGCCGGGACCTCAGCCCGCCCGTCCACACCCTCTTTCCCATCGGCGAGGCCGGCGGCGCCCAGCGCAACGTCGCCGACGCCGGAAAGTACGCCGAGACGATGAGCGACACGCCCGGCGTCGTCGAACTCGAGATCGGCCGCAAGCGCTGCGAGGCCTGCGGCGAGGAGACGTTCAAGAACCGCTGTCCGGAGTGCAACGAGCGGACCGTCCCAGACTACGAGTGCCCCTCCTGTGAGTCCCGGGTCGACCCGGACGAGGCGGGCCGCGTCGAGTGCGACCGCTGTGAGATCGAGGCCACCTGCGTCGAGTACACCGAGGTCGACGTCCACGAGGTCTACCGAGACGCCCTCGAGGCCGTCGGTGAGCGCGAGAACGCCTTCGAGATCCTCAAGGGCGTGAAGGGACTCACCTCGACGACCAAGGTGCCGGAGCCGATGGAGAAGGGCATCCTTCGGGCGAAACACGACGTCTCGACGTTCAAAGACGGCACCGTCCGCTACGACATGACCGACCTCCCCGTGACGGCCGTGCGGGCCAGCGAACTCGACGTGACGGTCGGCCAGCTCGAGGCGCTGGGCTACGAGGAGGACGTCCACGGCGAACCGCTGACCCACGCCGATCAGCTGGTCGAGCTCAAGGTCCAGGACATCGTCCTCTCGGACGGCGCGGCCGAGCACATGATGCAGACCGCCGATTTCATCGACGACCTGCTCGCGCAGTACTACGGGCTCGAGCCGTTCTACGAGATCGACGATCGCCAGGAGCTCGTCGGCGAGCTCGTATTTGGTATGGCACCGCACACCTCCGCGGCTACTGTCGGGAGAGTGATCGGTTTCACGAGCGCCGCCGTCGGCTATGCACACCCGTTTTTCCACGCAGCAAAAAGACGAAATTGCGACGGTGACGAGGACTGTGTCATGCTCCTCATGGACGGCTTGTTGAACTTTAGTATTAGTTTCTTGCCAGACAAACGAGGCGGGCGCATGGACGCTCCCCTCGTTATGTCCTCGAGAATCGACCCCTCCGAGATCGACGACGAGGCCCACAACATGGACGTCGTCTCCCGCTATCCCCGCGAGTTCTACGAGGCCACCCTCGAGCAGGCCGACCCGGGCGACGTGGAGGACATCGTCGAAATCGCCGAAGACACCCTGGGAACCGACCACGAGTACACCGGCTTCGGGCACACCCACGACACCACCGACATCGCCATGGGGCCGGACCTGTCGGCCTACAAGACGCTCGGGTCGATGATGGACAAGATGGACGCCCAGCTCGAGCTGGCGCGCAAACTCGAGGCCGTCGACGAGACGGACGTCGCCGAGCGGGTCATCGAGTACCACTTCCTGCCCGACCTCATCGGCAACCTGCGGGCGTTCTCGCGCCAGGAGACGCGGTGTCTCGACTGCGGGGAGAAGTTCCGACGGATGCCCCTGACCGAGGTCTGCCGGGAGTGTGGCGGCCGCGTCAATCTGACCGTCCACAAGGGGTCGGTCAACAAGTACATGCAGACCGCCATCGACGTCGCCGAGGAGTACGGCTGTCGGGACTACACCAAGCAACGGCTGGAAGTGCTCGAGAAGTCCCTCGAGAGCGTCTTCGAGAACGACAAGAACAAGCAAAGCGGCATCGCGGACTTCATGTGACCGCGGCTGGTGGTGAGCGACTCCGTTCGGACGTTCGTCGGATCAACTGCGCTTCTGTCTCGCGTCGCACGCCCCTGACGTGGCGCTTGGAGGCGGACCGGTTAACTCCGTAGGTTGTCGACGATATTCGTTTTGAACCCGCTGTACACGGTAGCCAGCGGACTCGACCAGGTCAGTCGGTGGTACATCCGGACCTCCGGGGCGAACTTCGCCTTGTACTCGGAGAGTCCGTAGAGGTTCGCCCCGCCGTGGTCGAGGCGCTCGAGGCCGCGGTCGCGCGCCTGACAGATGACGTGCCAGAGCATGAGGTCCATCACCGGGACGCTGTGGTCGCGATTGCTAACCCCCTGCCACGTGACCAGCGTTCTATCGTCTTCGATAGTTATCTGACCGCCGACGAGTTCGCCGTCGGCAACGAACCGGTACACGCGCATGATCCCGTCGGGAAGTGCGCCGTACAGGGCCGAAAAGAACGCCGGCGGTGCGGCGTACTCGTCGTGACGTTTCCGTAGCCCGTCGATGATAGCGGGTATCTCTGCGCCGTTCGTTTCCGTTATTTCGTAGCTGTCGTTCGGCGTGTTTCGAAGGTTTTGCCGGAGGTCGCTGCTGAACGTCATCAGCAAATCCTCTTCCGACGGCGTGAGATCGACGGCGTACGTGAAGTACGGCTTGCGAGCGGCGTACTCGTTCCAGAAGAACGGCCGCGGGTCGCCGTACTCCGTGCCGGTCTGAATGTGGATGTACGCTGGACCGATCGTTTCTCGAATCGCCTCGTCAACGGCCGCGACGAAGCGGTTGTGACGCCGCAACGCCTTCCGTTCTTTCAGCGACTCCTGGTTGAGCAGGACTGGCCCGAGGTAGTTGATTCGCAAACCGGTCGGCGGGGAATAGGCCGTTTGAACGGGGCCTTTCGATTTGGAGAACACCGGAAATATGCCGACCGGCTGGTTGCCTTTGTACCCAACGTACGGATACAGCGTTCCGGCGTAGTCTTCCATGACCTCCAGGGCCTCGTAGCGGTGGAAGGGCGTCCGATGGGGCGACTGTTCGACCAGGCTATTCCACTCGTCCGGGTCGTCTACGAGGGACACGTCGATGGTCATTTTCCTCACCGTATCGGCGTATTGGACGGCACGCAGCACTCCTACGGACGAGAACCCCGTGTAAAGTTCTTTCATGCATTTCGCTGAAGCGTATCGCAGTCGTCGTTGTTACCCTCGGCGACATGGAACGACCGGAGTCGTGACCACCAGCGGCGCGAACGGAGACGAACCAGTGACCAGTTTTTCAATCGCTCGCGAAGAATACAGGGTTGGTACACATGACACCCACAGACACTGCCGGAATCGCTACCCGTCGTCACCTGCACCGGAGAAAGCGTACAGTGCGCCAATCCGGTTTCGCGTGCTCACGACCGTGACCGTCGAGCCAGGCCCGCTCGAGGTTCGCCTCCGCGATCGTTTCGGCGGCACCGTTGGGGAATCACGCGTCGTCGTCCGCCAAGCCGTCGACCTCGCAGACTCCGGCCAGTACGAGGCCGACGTGGGCGCCGAGTTGACCACCGAGGCGGTGCTCGAGGAACTTGCCGATGCGCCCCACGGCACGCCCGCGGACCGGTGGAACTGGTGGATCGGGTCGCTCGAGGTCGCCTACGGAGGCTACGGCCAGTTTGGGATTCAGCGCTATCGCGACGGGTGAGGCGGGTGAGACGGATGAGAGGATGAGACCCTCGTCGTCGGTCGAAAACTGGCGTCGGGTAATGCTATAGATAGTATAGTTTTCTCGATGGTAATGCTATAGATAGTATAGTTTTCTCGATGGTAATGCTATAGATAGTATAGTTTTCTCGATGGTAATGCTATAGATAGTATAATGTCATTCGACGGTCGTCGATCGAACGCGCGCCGCATCAGCGGGTGACTCCACGACCAACAGGGGCCTCGAGGGCGAGTTGATCTGTAGCGATTGGAGATCGATTCGGCAACGCTCGATCTGGTAATGACGACCAGACATCTGCGCACACAAGATACACCGCTTCTTCCCCGGTACCGCCGAGCATGGGTGAACGACAGTCAGCACTCGACGAGGTTGACCGGGGGATCCTTCACATACTACAGACGGACGCCCGGAACAACAGAGCCAGGGAAATCGGGGAGGCCGTGGGCGTCTCCGCGAGCACCGTCCGGAATCGAATCGAAGCACTTGAGGACGAGGGCGTGATCAGGGGATACATTCCGAAGATCGACTACGAGCAGGCGGGCTATCAGCTGTCGATCCTCTTCACCTGCACCGCCAGCGATCCGTCCGAACCGCTCACCGAGGACTTGCTGGAAAAACACGGCGTCGTCTCCGTCCGGAAGCTGCTCGCCGGTCGGGAGAACTACCACATCAGAGTCGTCGGTACGGACACGAACGACGTGTCGAACATCGCGAACTCGATTCGCGAGTGCGGCCTCGAGATCGTTCGGTCGGACGTGCTCGACGACGAGTACGTCCAGCCGTTCGACCACTTCGGCAAGGACGTCCCCTCGAGAGAGGGGTGAGAAACGGTCTCGCCGGAAATTCAGCCCGTTTTCTGTGGAATAAGCAGCGTTCGATGGTAAAATCCAGGCCTTCCACAACTGGTGACGGGGTTTATACGTATCCAACGGCTGCCTAGCGATGATGGAATCCGTTTCACCCACGCAATCAGTCTCCTCCAGTTCGCCCGTCACGGCCGTCGTCGAACTCGTC
Source organism: Saliphagus sp. GCM10025317 (assembly GCF_042663665.1). Taxonomy (NCBI): domain Archaea; kingdom Methanobacteriati; phylum Methanobacteriota; class Halobacteria; order Halobacteriales; family Natrialbaceae; genus Saliphagus; species Saliphagus sp. GCM10025317. The sequence goes on along the minus strand of NZ_JBHTAQ010000006.1, from coordinate 59,310 downwards.
GCAGATCGAGAAGGAACGGATCCGATGGAGCTACAGCCGCCGCTTTACGACGTGATCGACCCCGAGGCACTCAACGCGCTCTTCGCGCCGACCAGTCGCGGCCGACCGCGCGAATCCGGTCAGGTTTCGTTCGAGTACCTGGGCTACGACGTCACCGTCCGGGGGAACGGGGACGTTTCCGTGAGAAACAACACTGAACGGTAGCGACCACGAGCGGTCGTGGCGATCGGACCGGATCCATTATTCACTCGGGTCACACGCCCACAGCGGTGAGTGAGCCGTCTGATAGCCAAATATTCCTCGGCCCGCGCTCGCTAACTATCCCAGCTGTTCACCGCGCTCTGGACGCGAAACCGCTCACGAACGGCGTGGTCCGCCTGCACTTTGGACGCGCCAGCTCCCATCGAGGCCGCAGGCTTCCCTGACATCGTAGTCGATCTCGGTCTCCGGCCCGATTCGCGCCCCGCCGTCGACGGACTCGACGCGCAGGGGGACGTCGAGGGTGTTCCCACAGCAGCCGACGCCGACGAACTCCTCCCAGACGTCGCCCGGTTCCGCTCGCTCGCGAGTCTTGCGGAGGAACGCTCCGAACGAAGGCTTCTCGACCTGAAACCGCCCCCAGTCCGAGAGGTCCTCGGGGTACGAGAGGACCAGTCGAGCGGCCATCCGTGCGTCGGTCCCGTCCTCGTTCGGCTCCGCAACCGCGTCGCTCCCCGCAGTTCCGTCGCGTGCTGTACTCGTGTCACTCGAGTGTTTCATGCGCCGACTACGCGCTCGAGCGTGATGACGGGTTCCGTTTCGTTCACCGAGCCAGTACCTGAAATATCGTAATGGAATTGAGAAGGCTTACTTTCGCCGACGGCAACACCCAGGGTATATGGGGACTTTCGCGGTACCGGAAATCGATTACACCCGGTACACCAACCGCCAGCTGGCGGCGGTTCCACTCGCCGTCCTTGCCTTCGCGTTGCTCGTTCTCCTCGGCGGCTACGTCGTCTACGGCACGCCGGTCGAACTGGGCATGGACTTCGCCGGCGGAACCGAGTTGACGATCGAGACGACGAGTTCCGAAGCGGAGATCGAGGCCGCCTTCAGCGAGCAGCCCGAGTCGGTGCAGTCCGTCCAGGCCACCGAGAACCAGTACCTCGTGCAGTTCGCGCCGACCGACGCGGACGTACAGTCGGAGGCAGAGTCGAACCTCGAGCCCGTCTCCGGTAACGACCAGGTCGTCCAGCTCTCGGCGGAGACGTCGGCGAGTTTCGGGGCGGCCGCCCAGCAGACGGCGCTGCTCGGCCTCGGAGCCGCGTTCGTCGGGATGAGCGTCATCGCGTTCGTCCTCTTCCGGACGTTCGTTCCCTCCATCGCTATCGTCATCTCGGCGTTTTCCGACCTCGTGATCCCGCTCGCGTTCATGAACGTCCTCGGGATTCCACTGTCGCTCGGAACCGTCGCCGGACTCCTGTTGATCGTCGGGTACTCCGTCGACTCGGACATCCTGCTGAACAACCACATCCTCAGGCGCAGCGGTGACTTCTACGAGAGCACCCACCGGGCGATGCGCACCGGGATCACCATGACCGTCACGTCGATGGCGGCAATGTTGGTCATGGCCGTCGCCGCGTGGGCGCTCGGCGTCGAACTCCTGCTCTCGGTCGGCCTGATCCTCACCGTCGGGCTGGCAGCCGACCTGATGAACACCTACCTGCTGAACCTCAGCCTGCTTCGGTGGTACAAGTTCGAGGGGGTGGCCCGATGAGCGCCATCGGGTCGATCAAGGCGAACTGGCGCGTCCTGTTGTTGGTCGTCTTCCTTACCGTCGCGCTCGTCGCGCTCTTCCTTCCCGGTGGCGTCATGGGCGGTGAGGAGACGTACCCGACCAACGAGTCCGACTCGAGCATGCACAACCTCGAGTTCGGGCTCGGTCTCGACGGCGGGACGAAGATCAGCGCCCCGGTCGTGGGGATGCACGTCTCGGAGGTGAGCGTCGATGCCGAGGGAACCCAACTGGATCGACGCGGCCAGGAGATCCAGGCCACGGTCTCGGAGGAACTGGACCTCGAGACCGGCGACGCCCTCGTCCGGACGGACCACCAGAACGGCGAGGTCAGCGTCGAAGTCTTCACCGGGAACGTCTCGGAAGCGGAGTTCGCCGCGGCGCTCCAGGAAGCCGGCATCGACGTCGCCGAAGAGGACGTCGAACAGGGCGTCACCCAGGCGACCCGCGACGACATCCAGACGACGATCCAGTTGCGGATCAACGAGGCCGGTCTCTCGGGCAGCCAGGTCTCCCAGGCCGAGATGGACGGCACCTACTACATCGTGACCGAGGCGCCCGCGATGACCACCGAGGAGCTTCGATCCCTGCTCGAGTACCGCGGAATCGTCGAGATCGTGATGCACTATCCCGACGGCGAGGGCGGCCAGCAAAACGAGACGGCGCTCGTTCAACAGGACTTCGGGAGCATCGGGACAGCCTCCTATAACGGCGAGGATGGGTACGACTACGTCCCCGTCACAGTCAACCCCGGCCCTGCCGAAGAGTACCAACAGCGGATGGTCGAGACCGGCTTCACCCAGAATCCCAGCAGTTGTAATTACGGAAACCCCGAGGCTGAAGGGTCGAACTACTGCCTGCTCACGATGGTCGACGGCGAGGTCATCGATGCCCACAGCGTCTCCCCGGGACTCGCCGCAGACATGGAAAGTGGTCAGTGGGCCAACGGCGGCCAGTTCCAGATGATCACGCCCAGCCAGCAGGAGGCCCAGACGCTCTCGATCAACCTCCGCGCCGGCGAACTGCGCGCGCCCCTCGACTTCGACCGGGCCCAGACGTACATGATCAGTCCCGCGCTGGCCGAGCAGTTCAAGAACTACTCGCTGCTGATCGGAATCCTGGCCGTTCTCACCGTCAGCGGCGTCGTCTACGTGCGCTACGGCGACCGACGCGTCGCCCTCCCGATGATCGTCACCGCCCTTTCGGAGGTCGTCATCCTCCTCGGCGTCGCCGCCCTCCTGCGGATGCCACTCGACCTCTCACACGTCGCCGGATTCATCGCCGTCGTCGGGACCGGGGTGGACGACCTGGTCATCATCGCCGACGAGGTGTTAGACGAGGGCGACGTCAACTCGAGGCGCGTCTTCGAGTCCCGGTTCCGGAAGGCGTTCTGGGTCATCGGGGCCGCGGCGGCGACGACGATCATCGCTATGTCGCCGCTGGCCGTGCTCAGCCTGGGCGACCTCCGCGGGTTCGCTATCATCACGATCCTGGGCGTGCTCGTCGGAGTTCTGATCACGCGACCGGCCTACGGGGACATCCTGCGCCGGTTGCTGACCGACAAGTAGCTCGTCGGTTTCGCGTTTCGCCCGCTAATCGTCTCGAGTCCTGAATCGATATCGAATGTCCTGGTCGGTTCTGGTGGAGAAGGCTAACTTTGGCTGGATCCGCGCTGCATACGCGAAGAGAGGTGACGCCGTTTGCGGCGAGGAGGATGTCACTCGCTCACTTTCCTGTAGCTTCCCGTCGCTCGCCAGCCGCTACTGGCAGCGTAAACGAGAACGTCGCTCCCTCGCCTGGCTCTGACTCGACCCAGATGTCCCCGCCGTGGCGCTCAACGATCCGCTCACACAGTGCGAGTCCGATACCGGTCCCGTCGTACTCGCCGTGGGTGTGAAGGCGCTGGAACACCTCGAAGATGCAGTCCTGATTATCAGTATCGATGCCGATGCCCTCGTCGCGGACCGACACGATCCACTCGGCCCCATCGCGTTCGGCCGAGGCGTGGATCCGGGGCTTCTCGTCGCCACTGTAGGTGATCGCGTTCTCCAGCAGGTTCTGAAACACCTGGCGGAGCTGGGTGGCATCACCCTCGACGCGAGGGAGGTCGTCGGCGGTAATCTCGGCGTCGCTCCCCGCGATCTGGATCCGAAGATCCGCCAGTACGTCGTCGAACACGGCATCGAGGTCGATGCGTTCCAGCGGATCACCTTGCGTCTCGACCCGCGAATAGGCGAGCAACCCGTCGATCATCTCGCGCATGCGGTTGGCTCCGTCCACCGCAAACTCGAGGAACTCTTCGCCGTCCTCGTCGAGCGCGTTCTCGTACCGTCGTTCGAGCAGCTGAAGGTAAGTCGAGACCATCCGGAGCGGTTCCTGGAGGTCGTGGGAGGCGGCGTAGGCGAACTGCTCGAGCCGTTCGTTCGACGCTTCGAGTCGCTCGATCACCTCTTCTAACCGTTTCTCGCGCTGTTTGCGTTCAGTAATATCCTGGACGGCTCCGCGGAGGGAGGCCGCCTTATTATCGACGACCTCCGGGACGCCCTGCAGCCGCAGCCACCGTATGTCCCCGCTGTTCGTACGAATCCGTGCCTCCACGTCGAAGGGGTCGCCCGAGACGAGCGCGTTCTCGACGGCATCCTCGACGATCCCCTGGTCGTCCTCGTGATACATGTCGAGGGCGTCCTCCAGCGGCGGTTCCTCGTCCGCGTCCACTTCCAGAAGCTCGAAGATGTGGTCGGTCCAGAACACGTCCTTCGTTTCCGGGTTGATCTCCCAGCCGCCGACGTCCGCGATGCGTTCGGTTTTCTCGAGTAAATCGAGCGTCCGTTCGAGTTCACGTTCACGCTCGATCTGTTCGGTAATGTCGCGCGTCAACGCAAGTTGGGACGTCGTCCCGTCGGGGCGATGCAGCGGCGCCGCGTGCGTTTCCATGTGCCGGCGCGTGCCGTCTAAGCCCGATGATGTCGAACTCTAGGACGCCTCGTTCGCCCCGACAGATCCGCTCGTTGAACTCGCGGAACGTCTCGCGGTGTTCGGGGGCGATCAGCCCGTAGACAGATTCGCCGATCACCGCCGATTCCGAGTCGGCCTCCACCATGTCGAGCCCGGCGGGGTTCATCTGGAGCAGGGTGCCGTCGGCGGCAACGGTCTTTATGCACTCGGGCGCGGTCTCGATGAGTGCACTCAGATACTCTGTGCGCTCGCGCAGTTCCTGCTCGCGCTGGCGGCGCTCGAGTTCGTATTTCACCCACTGCCCCATCAGGTGCTGAAACGTCCGTTCGGCCTCAGAAAACGCGTCCGCTCTCGGTTCGGTCGAAACAAACCAGAACGTCCGGTTACTGTCGTCCTCGAATTCGAGGTACGTTCCGAGGTACGTCCGCACACCGAACTGGTCGTAGCACAGTTTGCCTTCGAACCCATCGCTCACAGGAGCGGTAATCGCACAGGTTCCCCCCCTCGTCCGCAGGCACACGGCAGTACGTTTCGGAGAGAGGATACGAGTCGCCCGGAACGAGGTGTTCGTGCTCCCCGTTCGTGATCTCCACCTCGAAGTGATCAGTGTCCGGTTCAGCGACGGCGATCCCGCCGAGTTCCATATCGAAGCGTTCACAGCCAAGATCGAGCAAGTCCTGGAGTTTCTCCTCGAACGCCCGATCGGGATCGGAGGTTATCTCGTACAATTGCCGCTGGGCCCGTTCCCACTTCCTGCGCTCGCTATTGTCGCGGACCACCGCGAGCAGGACCGGACGGCCGTTGTGTTCCATCCGAGACGCAGAGATCTCCGCCGGAATCTGGCCCCGGTTCTTGGTGCGACAGGTAAGTTCATCAGTCCACCCAGTGCCGTCTTCGAACACCCCTTCGACAAATTCCCGGAACGCGTCGAGTTCGTTGGGGTGTACGTCGGAGGGAGCGAGGGCCACCAATTCGTCGTACGTATAGCCGAGCATCTCGGTTGCGGCCCGGTTCGCGTCGACGATCTCGTCCGCTTCGGGGTCAACGATGAGGATGCCGTCGTGACTACTCTCGAAAACTCGCTCCAGGTATTCTTGTCGTTCCGTTAACGCCGTCTTCACCTCCGTCCGCTCTTGCAGCGTCTGCATCATGCGATCGACCTTCGCCTCCATCTTCTCGGAGCCGAAGAACTTCTCGGGTGGTGTGTAGTAGAAGTTCTGTGAGACGGTGCTGTCGGAGACGATGTGCGGATGTGTCTTGATAACGTCGTGGATGACTGCCGCCGGGAACCTCTCTCGGTTGTACTGGCACATGACGGCGTAGTCTTCGTCCTGGTAGAGGGAATTGAGCACGGCCTCGTACTCGACCAGTTCGTCTGCACTCGTGTCTCCCTCCAGTGCCCACGTCATCTCGGCGGCCGCTCTGAGTCCCGTATAGCCATCTTCGTCTTTCGCCTGTTCGAGCGACTCCTCCCAGAATTCCAGCATGGTGGTCTGATCGAACTCGCCGGTCCGGTAGTAGGTGTCCGCTGGTGTGAGGACGGAGAGCGCACCCGATTCGAGGGCGGCGTTCACGTCGATGCCGTCGTCCCGCATCGCCTCCACGACTTCTTCCCTGGAGTTGTCGTCGGCGACGTACAGACACTGTTCGCCACGTTCGAGTCCCTCGGAGATGAACGGAATCGCAGATGCAAATTGGTCTGCAGGGCGCTCGTAGATGAGTGCAAAATGGTCGTTCGAGTGGTCGTGGTTGTTCTCGGGCTCGACCGGCCCACGAAACTCCGAGTGCTGATGCAGCGCCCCCGGCCCACCCTCGCGGTCCGGTTCTCGCTGTCGCGTACCGCGCTCGACCTGGTTACTCACTAAATCAGGTTATTCGCGGAGATTCTTAACTCTGGTCCCCAATTAGACCAGGTGATCGATGGATCACCTACTATTTTAGCAAATGCTAGGTTTCGCGTCACCCAGAGCGCCGACACCGGGGACACGTCTCCACGAATCCGTTCTCGTCACCGTGGGTTCGACGGTAATCGATCGAGACCGGGCGACCGCAGCGCAGACAGGTACTCGACTCCGGTGTAAAGTCCATACTCGAGGCTCCGTGGAGCGTGAGAATAGCGCTGTGGGTGGGTATGCAAGGTGGTTCGCGAGCGCTACGAGTGGGCGGTGTGTCGCAAGTATCGCAAACGCGTTACGACAGCTCGCGAACCATCACGATTGCGTCCTCACCATCGTCGTAGTACCGCGGCACCCGCCGCAGCGGGTCGAAGCCGAACCGATCGTAGAGGCGTTTCGCCCCGTCGTTCGATTCTCGGACCTCGAGTTTGACCGAGTGAGCGCCCTGGCTCGCGAGGACGGCGAGCGACCGACCCAGCAGCGCCGAGCCGATACCCGAGCCGCGCCAGTCGGGATGGACGGCGACGTCCTTGACGTGGCCGATGTCGCGGCCGTAGTTCGGCGTCACGTCCGAAACGACGTACCCGGCGACCCGCCCGTCGTCGGTTTCGGCGACCAGAAACCCGGGCTCGCCCAGAAACTGGGTGAACGCATCGTAGGGCCACGGCTGGGGAAACGACGTGTTCTCGATCTGCACGACCGCGAGCAGGTCGGCCCGCTCGGCCTGGCGGATCGTCACGCCGTCTCGAGTCCGCGTCGACTCGGTCGGGGTCGTCACAGGAGGGAGTATCGACGTGAGGGTAAAATAAGTACGCGACCGTTCAGCCGGTTTCGCTGGCTTCGGATTGACCGTCGTTCTCGTTTTCGTTCTCGCTTTCGCTCTCGTCCTCGTCGTTCGCATCTTCCGTGCCGCCGTACTGCGTCTGTTCCTCCTTCGAGAGTTCGCTTCCTTCGTCGTCGGATTCGGACTCGCTCTCGTCTCGGGATCCGGATTCGTTCTCGTCGTCGACCATACGTATCAGGCCGGGATCGCTCCCATATCGAACTCCTCGGTGAGCGTCTTCAGCTCCTCGAGGGCGTCCTGTTCCTCCCGGAGGTTCTCCTCGAGCAGGTCGGCCGCGTCGCCCATGTCCATCTGGGCTGCCAGCGGGATCAGGTTGCCGTAGGCCGCGATTTCGTAGTGTTCGGTCTTCTCGGCGGCCGCCATGTTGTGGTAGTCGAGGACTTCCTGGCTGGGGTCGGTCTCGAGGAACTCCTCGTACTCCTCGATCAGCCCTTCGATGCCCTTACACTCTTCCTTCTCGGGCGGCTCGCCGAAAGCGTCGAACACCTCCTCGAGGCGGTCGATGTGCGTCTGGGTCTCTTCGCGGTGTTCGGCGAAGGCGTTCGCGATCTCCTCGCGTTCCGTGTGCTCCTCGAGGTCTTCCAACGCGTCGAGTAGCTGGTGCTCGGCGTGGTAGATGTCCTCGAGGCCGTGCTCGAACAGGTCCTGGATCGTTTCGGTCATGGAACCACCAGGTCGGACTCCGCCGGGCAGGGACAAACGTCGTCAGCCTGCGATGGCAGGCGGGTTACTCGGACGGTGATTCCGTACTCGAACTCGAACTCGAGCCCGAATCCGTATCCGCAGCCGCCTCGACGCGCCCAGCATGATTCTCCAGGTCGGCCGCCAGCGCCCGCGCCTGCTCGGACGTCAGGCGCACTTCCTCCATGTGCGCCGGCAGGTGCGTCTCGGACATGTTGTCCACCTCGAGTTGCAGTTTGACGTGATCGGGCTGTCTCCGGGCAGCGGTCGCGTCCACCACCGCGTCTCGCTCGTCCTCGAAGTCGTGCCCTGTCACGACCGCGTCCGTGAGGTCCAACGTCGTGTGCGCGGTGACGCGCATGAGTCGGTCGGCCATGGGCTCAGTCGTCCGATGGAATCGGCGATCCGTCGGGCGTCGCCGGCGCGGGACTCTCGTCCAGGGCGTCCTGGTCGGCGTATGGGTACCAGGTCCGCTTGGTGTTGTGCATGTACGGATCCTCGTAGTCGGTCTCCTCGGGTTCGATAAGGTCGGCCAGTTCGTCGTCGTCACGCGCGGCGACGAACTCGCGGAAGCTCTCCTGGCCCTCCCGACGGGCCTCGAAGTTCTCAAGCAGGTTCGCGATCGCACCCGGCACCTCGTCGACGGGGATTCGCTCGCCGACCCAGGAGGCGAACTGCGGATTCTCGCCGAGGCCGCCACCAAGGCCGATGTCGAGCGCCTCGACCGGCTCGCCGTCCTTACGGGTCTTCATCCCCCGCAGGGAGACGTCGGCGATCTGGGGCTGGGCGCACGACGCGGTACACCCCGAGAGGTGAATGTGGAAGTCGTCGACGCCCTCGGGCAGGTCGGCGTTCTCGACCAGCCAGCGCGAGAATCGGACCTGGCGGTTCTTCGTCTCGACGATCGAGAGCGAGCAGAACTCGGTCCCGGTACAAGCGATCGAGCCGCGCTGAAACGGATGCGGATCCGGGCTGTAGGTCTCGAGCAAGGGCTCCGCGAGCAGGTCGTCCAGATTCTCGTCGGGGACGTCCGTGAAAACGACGTTCTGGCGCTGGGTGAGACGAACCTCGCCGGAACCGTACTCGTCGGCGATGTCGGCCAGCCGAGGGCGTCGTCGGCGCCGATCCGGCCGACGAGGACGTTCAACCCGACGTACGAATTGCCGTCCGGTTGGTCGTGAACGCCGACGTGGTCGTGTTTCCCGGCGGCCTCGCCGGCGTTGTAGGAGTACGACGAGCGCAGGTCCTCGCCTGCGCTCTCGAGGTCGAAGTCGACGTACTCCTCCTGGAGGACGTCGCGAACCTTCTCGGGCCCCCACTCGTCGACGAGGAACTTCATCCGGGCGGCGTAGCGGTTCTCGCGGTTGCCGTAGTCCCGGAACAGGCCCGAGATGCCGCCGGCGACCTCGACCGCCTGTTCGGGCGTGACGAAGACGTCGATGTCGCGGGCGAAGCGGGGCTCGTTGCGAGCGAGGCCACCGCCGACGCGGACGTTGTAGCCGGTCACCGTCTCGCCGTCGATTTCCTTCTCGGCCGGTTCGAACGCGAGGTCGTTGATGTCGCCCTGCCCACAGCCCTCGTCGCAGCCGGTGACCGCCACCTTCCACTTCCGCGGAAGGTTCGAGTGCGCCTCGTTTCGCTTGAACGTGTCGTGGAGGTCGTCGGCCAGCGCACCGGCGTCGACGTGTTCGTGCTCGTCCTTCCCGGCGACCGGACAGCCGACGATGTTCCGCCAGGAGTCCCCACACGCCTGCACCGCCGATAGGCCGACGTCCTCGAGTCGGTCGAAGATCGCGGGGACGTCCTCGAGGTTGATCCAGTGGAGCTGGACGGCCTGACGGGTCGTCACGTCGAGCCAGCCGTTGCCGAATTCAGGATTGGCGGCGGGCCCGTTCGAGTACTCTTTGGCGAGTTCGGCCAGAACGCGAAACTGTCCCGGCTCGAGGACTCCGCTCGGCGGACCGACCCGGAGCATGAAATAGGACTCCTGGCGGCGCGCTGGTGGTATAGCCCGTACCACTTGAAGCGCTCGAACCAGGCGTCGTGTTCGTCCTCGGGAATCGACTCCCACCCCGACGCAGCGAACTCCTTGATCGCCTCCCTGATATCGGTTCCGTACAGTTCGTCTTTCCAGTTCTCGACGTCGCTTGGCATCTGCACCGGGCTACGCGGACCACCTACAAGGCCCCGGCCGTGGCGTCAGTTCTCCCCGCCTCTCGCCCCTTCCGGCGGTATTTGCCGCCCGATTCGACCGCTCCGCCAGACGACTGCTCGAGCGTCGCCTGGACGGCCGACGCCTCGTACCGTTCGAACTCGCCGTCGACGACCCGGCCGACCGGCAGGCCCTCGAGCGATGAGTGACGGCCGCACTCGAGACACCGGCCGACCGCCCCCGCAACTACGCTGGTGCCGTCCACGCCGACGTCCGTGAACCCCTCGAGGAGAACGTACGCCGGTTCGCACCGACAGAATCGACCGCGAGCGAGGGTCCAGACGTCGCTCGCGCCGACCGTTCGGGAGTCGTTGACGCTGATCCACGCCCCGTCGTCGAGGGTACGCAACGAGATGACCATGCCCTCGCTTCGGGTGGCAGCCACCTTCGTCCATCGGCCCGTGCAATGCTTCGCCGTTGTCGTGACGGCGAATTCGACGGGAATCGCCAGCATGCGTCGCCGTCTTTCGTTTCAGCCCGTCAGAGATACCAGCAATCGTTACCCGAGAACGGGAGCCGGGGTATCGCTTGCACCCGAAGCCGTACTTAAGCGATGGCCGACCATACGGAGGAGTATGCCCGACGATCCGTCACGGTCACACGACCGCTCATCACGCCGCCAGCCCTCCGAACGCAGGGTACGGAGTCGCCAGCACGTCTCCGCCGACGTGGCTCCGGAATTGCACCTCCCTCCTATCGGATCCGGCGCGTCGCGATCGGTACCGAACGACGATCCAACGGAGGACACACGATGACGAATGCGTCACCCGACGGACGCCAGCTGGACGAATCCGACGACAGCAACGGCAACGAAGGAGACGTCAGCGACCGAGCCACCCCGGAGGCTACTCCCGGTGAGGACGACACGGCCCACCTCGAGGACGTCGACGTCGGCGCTGGCTGTACGGAAATCTGGGAGCACCTCGCCGAGCGACGCGAAGAGTAGCGAGGAGGCCCCAGATGCACCCCTCGACGAACCACAGCGGACCGTCTGAAACGCTTTTTAGGCACGTCGCCCCTATCAGCGGTACATGACCGACGACCACACCGGAGACCGCCGAACTCGAGACGGCGACCCCGGGAACGAGCCTCCGATCCCGACGGATCGAAAATCGCCAGTCGGCGCACCGGTCATCCGGGGCGACGAATCGATCACGGGAACCCACGCTCGCCGGGCCGTCCAGTTCGACCCCGACGACCCGGACAGTCTCGCACTCGCGGCCGAAACCGTCGCCCAGTTCGCCACCGGGTCCGTCGACGAGGACCACCTCTACATGCTCCGCGGCGCCGCAGCCTGTGCCGCGCTCGTTCGCGGCGAGGGATCGTACAAAACCGCCGCCGAGCGAGCGAGCGCCCACCTCAAGGGCGACGAGACGGTCACGGTTTCGTTCATCCGCAAGTGGGCCCGCGTCCACGACCTCCCCCGATCGGTTCGTCGACAGGTCGCCCTCGGCGAAATCGCCCCCTCCGCCGCCAAACACATCGCCCGCGTCGGCGGCGAGGATCGACTCTTGCTCGCCTGGGCCGTCCTCGACGGCGACCTCACCGTCCGCGACGTCCGCCAGGTCGCCAGTCAGGTCAACGACGGGGCCTCGATCGAGCGCGCACTCGACGACTGCGACGTCACCCTCGGCCGCCTCGAACTCACCCTCCCGGCGTCGGCCTACCGCGACCTCCGGCGACGAGCCTCACTCGAGGGCGTCGATCCAGGAACGATCGTTGCGGACGCACTCGAGAACGCACTCGAGTAGCATCGGGAAAGCGTCACAATCCCATCACTGCGACAGGTACGCCCGCGCCGTCTCTGCCAGCACCGCCCCTGCCTCGAGCACCTCGTCCCACTCAATCGTCTCCTCCGGGAAGTGTGCCTGGTTGATGCTCCCCGGCCCGAACAGGACTGTCGGAATCCCCGCCTCGACGTAGTGTCGATTGTCGGCCCCGTAGGTCGCCCCGCGCGGTTCGATTGCCTCGGCGTCGAATCCGCGCGCCGCCATCGCGTTCTGGAGCGCCGAAACCACCGGTTCGTCCGCCGCGATTTCAGCCGGTTCGAACTGTACCGAGAACCGTTCGATCGTTGGCCCGCTGACCCCCGCCGGCCAGGACGGATTGTCCGACAGCGACTCGAGGCGGCTTCGGAGCGCGTGTTCGACGTCCGTCACCGTCTCCCCGGGGGCGACGCCGACCCGAACCTCCGCCGTCAGTTCGTCCGGGACCGAGGACGCCCACCGCCCCGCCTCGACTCGCCCGATACAGATCGGCCACGGAATCGGGAACTCGTCGTACAACGGATGGGAGATGGCCTCGCTTCGTTCCCGTTCGAACGCCTCGCACTCCTCGCGAACGCGCTCGAACGCCGGCAACACCGACGCTCCCCGCCACCGCGTCGCCGCGTGTGCCGACCGGCCCTCGAGGCCGATCCGGATCATCAGGCTTCCCTCGACCGCCGCCACCGGACGCAACTCCGTCGGTTCCGCGACAATCGCCGCGTCTCGCTCGAACGGATAGGGATTTTCGAGTGCTGCCGTGGCTGCACCGATCCCGCCCTCCTCCTCGCCGGCGACGCTCTCGACGACGATCCGACCGTTCAGGTTGGGGTCGTGGTCAGTATTCGTAGCGACCTCTGCCAGGTGACGCGCCGCAAACACGCACACCCCCAGCCCCGACTTCATGTCCGCCGCACCCCTGGCCGTCAGGCGACCGTCGCGCCACCGGGGCTCGAACGGATCACCCTCCCACCCCGACCCCGTAGGGACGACGTCGACATGCCCGTTCAACACCAGCGTCGGCCCCGCGTCAGGATCTCCGAACTCGAAAACTCCGGCAACGCTCGGCCGATCCGCCGTCTCGATGTCGTCAGGGTCGTCCGGGAACGACGGATGCTCGGCTAGAACGGCCGGGTCAGCCTCCCAGGTGTAGGTCCGAAAGCCCGCCGCCTCGAGTTCCTCGCGCAGCCACACCTGGGCCGGCTTCTCGTTTCCTGCAGTCGTCTCGAACGAACAGCACGTGTCGACGAACTCCCGAAGGTCGTCGTCCCAGATGCGGAAATTCATGTGCGAGACCACGTCGGACCCCGATATAATACCGTGGGAGAAAGAAACGTTTAACCACGCGTCCCCGAAAGAGGAGAGTACGGGGCCGGTAGCTCAGTTCGGCAGAGCGTCTGGCTTTTAACCAGACGGTCGCGTGTTCAAATCGCGCCCGGCCCGCTTTTGCCACGAGCACATTCGTGAGTGGCAAAACGGCCCTGCGATTTGAACGCAGGAGAGCGCAGTCTCGCGAACGAAGTGAACGAGGAAGCGATCGACCGTGTGTTCAAATCGCGCCTGGCCCCTTGCTCCGAGCAGAACCGCGAGGAGCAACGCGATCATACAGCGATCTGAAAGAGACCAGAAAGGCACAGCGAAGCGAGCATTTCTGGGCGTGGTTCACAATCGCACCCGTCTCGCTTTCCTGCCGCGAACACGTTCGTGAGCAGCGAGTTCAGATCAATCCACGTCAGCGACACGAGCGTTCCTCGAGTGTCGAACCGCACCGAACCACACTGAACCGCATCGGACCGCATCGAACCGCACCGAACGAGCCGCAGTTGCCACTCGAGAACGGCCAAAGACTACAGACACCGCAAACCGAAAACCGATAACCGAAAACACACCGATACCAACCACACTGACGAAACGGCACGCGAACCGTGGTCGTCTATAAGTTCGAGCCCTCAGCCTCGCAGCGGCATGAACGCCAACCCGGCCAGCAACACGATCGCGATCACCGACAGTCCGATCGCCCACCAGAACCCGTGGATTCGCTCGTTGTGCTCATCGACTGCCTGGTGTTGAGCCTGGAAACTCTCGACGTCCTCGGTCAGGTAAACGACGTCCTCGCTTGGGAAGTGAACGCCGTAGGGCGTCTGCTCGATCATCACTTCCTCGTTGTGGGAGAGCGATACCTCCGTGACATCCTCACCGGTGTACTCGACGGTCACCTCGTCCGTCTCGATTGTCGTCACCTCAGCGTCAACCTGTTCTTCCATCTCGGATTCGTAGAAGGTCACCTCATCTCCAACCGCGTACTCCTGGGTGTCGATATCGTCAACCTCCGTAACGTGGCGAACGACCTCTTGGCCGTCCTCTTCGACGATCACGTAGACGCCGTCGGGTCGCTCGAGGAACGTGTACTCCTCGGAATCGACCGATTCGATCAGCAAGAACGTCTCCGGTTGGGCCTCGCTTTCGTTTCCGTCACCACCGTCGGCACTCTCGTTTCCGTCACCCTCTCCTGGCGGCGCGTAAATGTAGACGGAATACTCCGTCCCCTCTTCCTCGAACTGAACCGTATCGCCATCGTCCCAGGCGTCACCATTTGCAGCGCTCGCACCGGACCACGCCACGTCAGTTGGAACGGAATCGTTGACGTATTCCAACGTCCCCGTTCCAGCAGCCCCGTCCAGCTCGGACACGTTGTACGTCCGATCCTCGATCGTTATCTCGTCACCCTGCTCGAGTTGGTAGTCCGCATCGGCTTCGTCGATCGTCACCTGCGGTGATTCCGCGGTCGCGATAACGGCGTACGCGCCCGCAGCGACCACCATAAACAGGACGGCGTAGACGATCCCTGCGCGTAATTGCATGTATGAGGCGTTGTCCGCGCGTCGTATAACGGTTACTAAGTTCTCGAAAGAGTGGAGCCAGGGATCGCATTCGCTCGAGCCGAGCCTGGTCGAGATCGACCGCGATTGACTGGTACTCGACGATTTGAAGGTGGCTCCAGGAATTGAAACCGACGCGCTCGAAGGGAGGAGATGAAGCGGTCTAAAGGGACCGGATCAGGGTACAAAACGTGAAAGAGCCAAGGGCCGGATTTGAACCGGCGATGGGTTGCTCTGCAGGCAACTGCGTTCGGCCGAACTCTGCCACCTTGGCGCGCTCGGATGTAGCCACCGCGTTCGTTTAAGCGTAGCGGTACGATTTGCCCGCTGTAAAGACGAAAACCCCCACGAGCGCAGTCGCTCGTGAGGGTTGAATAGTGTATGAGTGGGTCGGCGGCGAGCCGGGGTTCCCAGCGGGTCTCCCACGCCAGTACTGGCCGAAACGCGGGCGGGCTTAACTGCCGTGTTCGGGATGGGTACGGGTGGTGCCCCGCCGCTCTGGCCGCCGTAATGCCGACTCGCGGAGTCGAACCGCGACAGTACCAGGGTCGGTTACGGTGTCTAAGGTTCTCTGGTCGGTTGTGACCGTGTTGTACGTGTAGTCCAATTAGCGCCTGGACCCGTTCTTACGGGTTGATCCATGCGAAATGAATGGTGGCTTGATCTGTTAGTGCTCGCGGGCTCAACACCTCGTTGCCTCGGTGCGTACACCCCGAGTCTATCGAACTCGTCTTCTACGAGTGATCTCGGTGGCATCTCTTTTTCGGGTGGGTTTCGAGCTTAGATGCGTTCAGCTCTTACCCCGTGGTGCGTCGCTGCCCGGCACGTGCCCTCTCGGACAGCCGGTACACGAGTGGCACCCATTCGGAGTTCCTCTCGTACTATACGAACGTTCCCGTCAGATACCGTAGCACCCCCAATAGATAGCAGCCGACCTGTCTCACGACGGTCTAAACCCAGCTCACGACCTCCTTTAATAGGCGAACAACCTCACCCTTGCCTGCTTCTGCACAGGCAGGATGGAGGGAACCGACATCGAGGTAGCAAGCCACCCGGTCGATATGTGCTCTTGCGGGTGACGACTCTGTTATCCCTAAGGTAGCTTTTCTGTCAGCAATTGCCCGCATTGGGCGGGCTAATTGGTTCGCTGACCACGCTTTCGCGTCAGCGTCCGTTGTTGTGCCGGACACTGTCAGGCTTCCGTATGCTCTTGCGCTCTTTCTCGGGTCTCCGACCCGAGTGAGGAAACCTTGGGGCGCGCTCGATATCTTTTCAAGCGCGTACCGCCCCAGTCAAACTGCCCGGCTACCAGTGTCCTCCGCCAGGAGTGAGAGTCGCAGTCACCATCGGGTAGTATTTCAGTGATGCCTCGGTGGCCCGCAGCGCGGGTACCTGTGTAACGGCTCCTACCTATGCTGCACAATGGCGACCACGTCTCAGTGACAGCCTGCAGTAAAGCTCTATAGGGTCTTCGCTTCCCCTTGGGGGTCTCCAGACTCCGCACTGGAATGTACAGTTCACCGGGCCCAACGTTGGGACAGTGGCGCTCTCATTGATCCATTCATGCAAGCCGCTACTAAAGCGGCAAGGTACTACGCTACCTTAAGAGGGTCATAGTTACCCCCGCCGTTAACAGGTCCTTCGTCCCCTTGTACGGGGTGTTCAGATACCTGCACTGGGCAGGATTCAGTGACCGTACGAGTCCTTACGGATTTGCGGTCACCTGTGTTGTTACTAGACAGTTGGAGCGCCCGAGTCACTGCGACCTGCCACTTTCCGTGGCAGGCATCCCTTATTGCGAACGTACGGGACTAACTTGCCGAATTCCCTAACGTCGGTTGCTCCCGACAGACCTTGGCTTTCGCCGCCACGAGTACCTGTGTCGGATCTCGGTACGGACAGTGTGCTTGCCTTTTCACGGGCTCTGGGTTGACCTCTCTTGCGTTATCCAGCCATTCGACCGCTTCGTGCCATTACGGCTTCCACGGTCTTGGACTGTTCACCCGGGCGAAAGCCCGGGAGAGGCGGCCCCAAAGCGTCGGCTTTGAGTGCACACTGGCATAGGAATATTAACCTATTTCCCTTTTGTCAGCTTCGAATTGCGGGCTGACTTAGGACCGGCTAACCCTCAGCTGATTAGCATTGCTGAGGAACCCTTACTCGTTCGGCCGTCGGGGTTCTCACCCGACTAACGCTGCTACTATGACCAGAATTTTCGTTACTGCACGGTCCACACGAAATCTCTTCCGTGCTTCCACCCGAACAGTACGCCAACCTACGGAATCGTGCTGTGACGCACGTCGCTGGGTCTCGGTGATGGACTTGAGCCCCGATCATTTTCGGCGCCGCAAACCTCGGCCGGTAAGCTGTTACGCTTTTCTTAGAGGGTAGCTGCTTCTAAGCTCACCTCCCGGCTGTCTAGGGCTTGCGACCACCTTCGATCGCACTTAGTCCATACTTGGGGACCTTAACCCGCTCTGGGTTGTCTCCCTCACGGTACACAGGCTTACCCCGCGCACCGGACTCCCCGCGTCGACGGCGTTCGTAGGTTCGGAGTTGGACAGGGGGGCGAACTCCTCTCGGAGTCCGGTCCCCCAATCCGTCGCTCTACCCCACGAACTACCTCGGCGGAGGTCATGCTTCGACATGTTTCGGTTGGAACCAGCTGTTTCCGGATTCGATGGGCCTTTCACCCCTAGACATAGGTCACGCGAGGGTATTGTAGGACACCAACGCTAGCGGGCCTCCACGTGGCTTTCGCCACGCTTCACCCTGCCCATGCCTAGATCATCCGGTTTCGGGTCGTGCCCGCCTGACTCCCCGCGCTTGAACACGGTGACCCTGGTCGTAAGACTGCGGTCATATCGGTTTCCTCTGCCTTCCCCGATACTCGGGTTAGACTCGTCAGACAGGCACACTCTCTGGTTCGTTTTTCAAAACGTACGACGGAACACCGGCTTCCCTCTCGGCTTACTACAGGTTCGCACCTGGTTCATTGTGAGAGGGACCTTGTATGCCCCGTCGCTCTATCGCCAACTGAGTTCACGCCCTATTGCACCTCCCTTTTTGGGGTGCTTTTCAGCGTTCGCTCACGCTACTTGTTCGCTATCGGTCTCGAGGAGTGTTTAGTCTTCGCGGTCAATGCCCGCGGGATTCACGAGGGATTTCCAACCCCCGCTACTCTGGGCTGACTCCCATCGTACTGATCGACGGTACGGGACTGTCACCCTGTTTCGTACCCTATTCCAAGGGATTTCTCGTCGATGGTCGGATGTTGCAGGTCAGTCCGAACACCACATTGCCCGTGAGGGCTTCGGTTTGGACTGTGTCGGGTTCACTCGCCGTTACTAACGACATCGCGGTTTGCTTTCTTTTCCTGTCGATACTAAGATGTTTCAATTCTCGACGTTCCCCATTGCGCTAAGCAATTGCAAGAGGATTCCTATTCGGAGATCCCAAGTTCTTCCCCTCCGTGCGGGTCCCTTGGGCTTATCGCAGCTTGGCACGTCCGTCATCGGCTCTCGAGCCGAGCGATCCACCAGTTGGCACAGTAGCCACGTTCTTTCGGATCGGTGCTGCACAGAATGCAGCGGTTGTGACCCGGGAACGGGTCCAGTGGACGCCTGGACTACACGTACATACGGTCTTCATCTGCCACCAGTAGACGGCTGGTGGCATCGACCCTTCCCTCCCTCGCTTGCGCCGGGAGGTGCATCAGTTTTGCTTACGGATTGTATTCTCTTTCGGTCACGTACTTAAGGGCACGGATTCGACGTCGCCTGGTGATGCCCCCACATGGCCACCACTGGCACGGGGTTTTACTCGAGCCAAGACGTACTCCGGGAACGCTGAGACGCCCTCGCCCTCCAGACACAGATTCGCCGGGGAGTGAACGCTTTTGGTGGTTCCCACACCACACTATGCCATGCCACCAGCTAGCGACGACTCGAGCGCACCGGACGTCGGCGAACTGACGCCGCCGACGCGAACCCTGATGGGACCAGGGCCGAGCGACGTGCACCCGCGCGTACTCCGGGCGATGAGTACGCCCTCGTCGGGCACCTCGATCCGTCGTTCATCGAGATCATGAACGAGGTGCAGGAACTACTCCGATACGCCTTCCAGACGGACAACCAGTGGACGATCCCCGTCTCGGGGACCGGCTCGGCCTCGATGGAGGCCGCGATCGGCAACGTCGTCGAGCCGGGAGACACGATGCTCGTCCCGACCAACGGCTACTTCGGCGGGCGCATGGCGTCGATGGCTCGCCGTGCGGGCGGCGAGGTCGTCGAGGTCGACGCGCCGTGGGGCGAACCGCTCGATCCAGCGGCGGTCTCGGACGCGCTCGCGGAACACGATCCCGACGTGTTCGGATTCGTCCACGCCGAGACGAGCACGGGCGTCCGCCAGCCGAACGTCCCCGAACTCACCGCCGCGGCCCACGACCACGACGCGCTCGTGATCGCCGACACCGTCACCTCGCTGGGCGGCGTCGAACTCCGGGTCGACGAGTGGGACATCGACGTGGCCTACTCCGGCCCGCAGAAGTGTCTCTCCTGTCCGCCAGGGGCCAGTCCGCTTACCCTCTCCGACGAGGCGATGGAAAAGGTCCTCTCGCGCGAGGAGCCATCCCGGTCGTGGTACCTCGACCTCTCCTTACTCGAGGGCTACTGGGGCGACGAACGAGCGTACCACCACACGGCGCCGATCACGAACGTCTACTCGATCCGGGAGGCCCTCCGCTTGGTCGCAGAGGAGGGCATCGAGAATCGCTGGGCACGCCACCGACGACTCGCGGGCGCGCTCAAGGCCGGCGCCGAGGGGATGGGCCTCGAGATGAATCCGGACGACGAGTACTGGCTCCCGAGCCTCAACGCCGTCCGGGTTCCTGACGGCGTCGACGACGGCGAAGTCTGCGACGAACTCCTCGAGCGCTACGACCTCGAGATTGCGGGCGGCCTGGGCGACCTCGCTGGCGAAATCTTCCGCATCGGCTGTATGGGCCACTCCGCGAGTCCGGAGAACGTTACGCTCCTCGTCGCGGCGCTGGCCGACGTGCTCGACGATTTCGGTGCGGACGTCGAGCCGGACGGCGGCGTCGCTGCGTGTCGTGAGGCCCTCCGATAATCGATAAGTGGGTGCGGGGACTGTCGTTAGACAGTGACTGTCGGTCCTGGCGGTGCGCGTTCGACCTGATAATCCTCGCCGTCGGCGGCGATGATGGCCCACTCGTAGCCCGGATCCAGGCTCTCGAGTCGGTCCTCGAGGTCGTCTACGTCACCGGGTTCGGTGACGAAACAGTGAAATTGTCCCGAGCATCGGGGAAGCTGTTCAACGTCGGAGACGGCGTTGACGTGAACGACTTTCCACGCCCGTTCTGCTCGGAAATCCGGTCCGTTGCCCTCGACCGTGTAGCCGAGTTCAGCAAAGATCGACCTGGCCTGCTCGACGAGTCGCATGTTAACAGGACCCATTCGAGTAGAACTACATCGGACACCATGATAAACGTTTGCACGGCGACAGGCAATGGACATCTCGAAGGACGTCGCTACCTTCAGCTGCTTCTGGTAATTACTCGTGGGCGGCGTCCCACTCGGTCGGTTTCCGGAGGTTGCCACACCGGTTACACAGGATGCGTCCCATCGGGTCCATCGCGTTGTCGATCGATTCGCAATTCGAACAGAACCAGCCGTAGCGACGCCTCCGCTCGCGGCTCTCGTAGGCGACCAGGAACGGTCCTTGGATCCGCGGTCGCCGTCGGTCGTTTCGACGTAGACCGTGTCCCCATCGTCGGTAGCCACCGCTTGCATACCGCCCGCTACGGAATCGGCGGGTAAATGGCTGTCCTTCCGGGTCTCAGCCCGACCGTTCGCGGTAGGTGCCGAGCACCTCCTCGAGAACCAGACACTCCTGGTCGGTCGGTTCGTAGTGCATGTCGATGAAGTCCTCGGCGTCCTCGTAGTTCCCGCGAAGTCCGTACTTTCGGACGGTGATAAGCGCGTCGAGGAAGAACGTCCCGCCGTCTGCGCCCACCTCCTCGGCTCGAGCCGGTCGGTCGATGTTTAACTCGCTCTTGATCTCGTCGAAGTTGAACGTCTCGACCTTGTGGTCCGGGTTGATCATGGTCAGCACGTACTCCGCGGAGAACCGGTAGAACTCCGATTTGCTCTCGAACATACCGTCGTCGACGAGGTTGTCGATGGCTTCGACGACGTCGTCGGGATATCGGACGGTATCTTTTGCCATACCTTCCATCTCACTGCTACGACAGCATTATTGTTGCGGGAAAAGTCGAACTTCTGATATAAGCTCCTCGAACTCGAAACTCGAGATTTGAGCCTGAAGATTGAGACTCGAGACTCGTATCGACGCTCGAAACGGCGCGAACGTTTTAGGGGTCTCCGAGGTTCTCTTCGGACGACGACAGGGAGACCCACGTGTATTCTGGACTCATCTTCGAATCGCTGCCGTGGTGGATCGCCGCGCCACTGTTACAGCTCGGTATCCTCGTCTTCGGGATGGCTCTCGACGAGACCTACGTCAATCGGGCGACGGTACTGACGGGAGCGATCGCTCTCTACACCCACTCGGTCATCGCAGGCGGGGTCTGGATGCCGGTCGGACTCTACCTCGACATCGGCGTCGTAATCGGCGCGTACGGCCTCTACGCCTACGTGGTCGACGCCTACGTCGCGAACTGGTTTCGGGTCGCCGCCTTCTTCGTCTACTCGCCGCTGTCGGTCTTCCTGGTCATATTGCTCCCCGATGTCGTCTTTCCACTGGCGCTCGTCCTCGCTGGCTACGTGAACCTCCAGTTGATGGCGACCCTCGAGCCCACCGAACCCTACTACTTCGGGCCGGGCTCGCCCGACGAGTTCGAGGAGGCCGTGGCCGCGACTGACGAAGGTGAGAAGGGCACGGAGGACGGAACGGAGTCCGGACCAGACGTCTCGAGCGAGGACTCGAGCAGTGGTCATCTGGGTGCCGGACCCGCGCCCACGGGCGGTGACTCCGACGAGCGCGGGGTCTTGCCCGAGTTCATGCGTCGACTGTAACTATCTGTTTCGGCCATTGTGGCGTCATCCACGCACACTGGACGGGGTGCATTGACTACCGTAGAACGTGGCATTTTACGGCGAGTAACGATCGATACAGATCGTTCGTATCGTTCGCCACATCATTATTCGTAAAATACATAGTATGGCGACCTTTCTGGAAAATATGGTTTCACGGCGTGCACTTCTCGCGGGCGTCTCCTCGTCGGTGACAATCTCTCTAGCTGGATGTGCCTCGGCAGTTTTACGGAGCGAGAACTCGGTTCTCAACTGCATCGAGGTCGTGAGTGCAAGTAATACGCCACACACCGTTCATCTCCGTGTCGACTACGAGGGCGACGAGGTGTATGCTGACTCGTACAGCATCGATGGCAGTCGAATGGGCGAGTCGCTTCAATACCAATGGATCCCACGGAGTTGGCCAGACGATCCAGGCCACTTCCGCGTTCATATGCGCATGGACCATCACACGGAGTGGGTGACGATCGATTCTGAAGAAGAGTCCGGGGAATCCGCCTACCAGATCGCGTACTGGATCGGGCCCGATGGCAATGGCATTCCCCACTGGGAAACGGTCGATCTCGACGACCGCGAGCAACAGTGCAACTCCTCGTTACACGACCTCGTAACTGTAGATCAGTGAGACGAGCGTCTGTCCGGTTGATTTGTCCGATACGGGCCAAGCCGTTCGGTTCACACACGAAGTAGCCCGTGTCTCGAGCGAAGAGATAGTCGACGTACGACATTGAGAATGGATGACGAGATGTACGCGCTCAGCCCTCGAAGCCGTCCTCGAACACGAACGCTCCGTCCCGCTGCACGACCTGCGCCCACCTTTTGCCTCGCTCGTCGCTCCGCGACTTGCTCGCAAAAGCTGGACCAAAAAGCGGCTGTTCAGCCCTCGAAGCCGTCCTCGAACACGAACGCTCCGTCCCGCTGCACGACCTCGCCGTCCACTTCGATGAACGAATCCTCGCTCATGTCGACGATCATGTCCATATGGACGGAACTGTCGTTTCGCTCGTTGCCTTCACCGACCGTCTCGTCGTAGGCGCGACCGACCGCCATGTGAACCGTGTCGCCCATCTTCTCGTCGAACAGCATGTTGTAGGTGAACTCGGTGATGTCGCGGTTCATCCCGATGCCGAGTTCGCCAAGTCGACGGGCGCCGTCGTCCGTCTCGAGCACCGTCGAGAGCACCTCCTCGTTCTTCTCGGCCGCATGGGAGACGACCTCGCCGTTCTCGAACTCGAGGTACACGTCCGTGATCTCCCGGCCCTGGGCCATCAGCGGCTTGTCGAAGAGGACCTCGCCCTCGACGCTGTCGGGGACGGGTGCGGTAAACACCTCGCCGCCGGGGAGGTTCTTCTCCGCGTAGTCGTTGAGCGTCGGGTTCCCCGCAATCGACATCGTCACGTCCGTCGTGTCGCCGCTCACGATGTGAACCTCGTCGGCGGGATCGAGGATCTCGACCAGCTGTTGCTGGAACTCCCGCTGGGCGTCCCAGTCTCTGGTGATCGCGCCCCAGACGAACTCCTCGTAGGCCTCGGTGCTCATCTCCGCGTCCTGGGCGTTCCCCGGCGCGGGGTACTGGGTCCCAACCCAGCGCTTGCCCATGACCTCGTCCTGGATGGGTTTGTAAGCCTGGCCGAACGCTGCGGTGACTTCGGGGTCAACGTCGCTCGTCTCGTAGGTGTTCTCCGAGGCCCGGATCGAGATGAAGACGTCCGTCTCCTCGGCGGCCGCGAGGACGTGGCTGGGACACTCGAGGTCCTCCGGATCGACGGCTCGCCGGTAGGCGCGGCTGGCGGCGCTGTTCGACGCGCTGAGCAATGGGTGGGCACCGCGTTCGCCGAGCAGTTCGTGGATCGCGACGACGAGGTCCTGGGCGATCGGCGGTGCGCTGATTCTGACGTTGTCGCCTTTCTGTACGTCGACGGAGTGGTCGACGATGATTTCGGCGTGTTCGCGGACGCGTGGGTCCATACCCGTTAGTCGGGGAATCCCATCAAGAACCTTTATCATTCGGTCGTCGAGGGCGGCGTTCGCGGTTCGGGTACCGACTCGCTCCTCGAGTCCGACTCGACGCTCGATTGGACACGCCCACCGCGTCACGCACCCACCGACTCACACTACTCGAGCGTCGGCGGTTCCTGGCGACCGATGTGAATCTCGTGAGCCTCGATGTCCTCGATCGCGGCGACCCGACCGCCGACGCTCACGGAGCCGTCGTCGGTCTCGAGGGTCAGGCTGGCGACCTCCTCGCTCACCTCGAAGGAGACGTCGACGACCTGGCCACGAACGACTCGCGAACCCCCGCGCTCGACGTCACGCCCCTCGATAGTAGCGTAGAACTCGCCGCCGTCCTCGATGAGGTCCTTGACGCAGCGGCGGATGGAGGCGTACTTCCGGGGATAGGGACGACCTTCGCTGTTCTCACCCAGGATTTGCTCGGCGGTCGTCCAGAGCACGGTGCCGAAGAAGCCCGACACCAGGAAGCCGAGCGCGGAGCGGTTGAAGATGACACCGTAGCGGTCCTGGTCGTCCCGGAGGGCGTCCTGGGTCGCGTACATCGAGTAGTTGCCGTCGGCGACGGCGATGACCGGAGTCGTGATCCCGCGGCGGGCACGGGCCGTCGTCGCCACGGCCTCGTAGTCGAACTCCGCGGGAAGGGGCGCCTCCACGGCGGGCGTCACGATCAGGTCGACGCTGACGTCGGCGCTCGTCGCCGTCCGGGCTGGTCCTCGAAGCGGATCAGCAGGTCGGGGGTCAACGAGAGCGCCAGTTCGTACTCGGCCTGCTCGATGATCTCCTCGAGGTAGCGCAGGATCGTCGATCGCGATTTCACGAGGGAGACGGCCTCGGTCTCTCGCGCCGGAGCGGTGTACCGGGCCTCGAGTTCGTCGACCATCTCCTCGAGGGCGTCCTGGACGTCGTCGAAGGCGTCGCCGGGGTCGATCGCGACGATCTTCATCGGGCGGGATTCGCGGAGTTCGACCAGGCCGCGGTCGCTCAGACTGCGGACGGTGTCGTAGACGCGCGGCTGTGGGATGTCGGTTCGATCGGCGATTTCGCTCGCCGTGAGCTGTCCGTGTGCGAGGACGGTCAGGTAGGCGTCGATCTCGTACTCGCCGAGATTGAATCGATCGCCCACGCGTTCGACCGTCGAACGCAGTTCGTCAGTGGCCATACGCGGTCATCGAACGCGACCGCTAAAACATTTTTTATGTTTCGAGTAGCACCTGATTCCAGAACAGAGTACCCAGTGTCGAACCCTTCAGAACGCTTAACCACGACGCCCCTGACAGTGAGGGTATGCTGCAGAACGCCACGGGTGGCAACGAGACGGCCGTCGAGGAGGGGCTCCGGTCACTCGCTCCCGACTGGATTCCACCCGGGGTCGTCGACCTGGCGTTCGCCGTTTTCGTGCTGCTCGTCGGCTGGTACCTCTCGAAGGTCGTCGTTCGTCTCACTGGCCGGACGATCGCCCAAAAATCGAACGGCCGTCGGTGACGCGAACGGTCCTTCGGGCCGTTCGAATCACGGTCATCGCATTCACGGTCCTGATTGCGGCCAACATCCTCGGTCTGACCGGCGTCGAAATCCTGCTTCCGGTGACGGTCATCTCGGCCATGGTGGGTATCGTGCTCGCGCCCCTGGTCGGCAGCCTGATCAACGGCCTGTTCGTCCTCTCAGACCAGCCCTACGAAATCGGCGACATGATCGAAGTCACCGACAGCGGCCACCGGGGGTTCGTCGAAGACATCACGATCCGCTACACGAAGATATTCACGCTCGAGAACACGTTCATCGTCATCCCGAACTCGGAGATCAACGCCCGGGACGTCGTCAACTTCTCCGCGGAGGATGAACGGACACGGTTGTCCGTCTCGTTCGAGATTACCTACGAGAGCGACCTCGAGACGGCTATACGCGTCTCCGAACGAGCAACGCGAGGCGTCGACAACGTGATCGCCGGCGGCCCGGACATTCGCATCGGGAGCGCCCGGTACGCCGCCTCGCCGACGTGTGACGTCCTCCAGTATGGCGACAGCGGCGTCACCCTACAGGTCCGGTTCTGGGTGAACCACCCGTACAAGATCACGGTCGTCCGCTCGGCGGTCAATCGAGCAATCCGCGACCGGTTCAGCGCGGAGGAGTCGAGTTCGCCTACCCGCACACCCACCACGTCTTCGACGAAACCAGTGGTACTGCCCGGGTCGCGCAGGTCGACCGCGAACTCGAGCCCCGGCCGACGAGCCGAAAACACGAACAGGTTGCCGACGGGGATGGAGACGGGAACGAATAGCCCACGATCGACCCGTTCGAGACACGGACTCCGATCTCGACCAGTAGCCGTCCAGCCCGGGTTACAACGAGCGGGGCAGTCTCGCCACAAAAGGGTCCCTGACTCAGCCTACGCGATGGCCTGGCCGACCGTGATCACTTCGCACTCGAGGTGGTTCTTGAGGTACCGCTCGATGTTAGGGTTGTCCATCACCCGTCCGATGATGCGTCGCCAGCGGCTCACCTGTTTGGTGCCCACGACGACGACGTCCGCCTCTTCGCCGGCGACTTCGTCGAGAATCGTCTCTTCGACGAGAAATCCCGATCGAACGACGTATCGAGTGTTCTCCAGACGACCGAACTGGCGTTCGACAGCCGATTTCAGATCCGACCGCGTCACCGTCTTGCCGTTCTGATAGAGATTGACGTGCAACACCGAGAGAGCCGCGTTCCGCTCGCGGGCGACCTCGATGGCCTCCTCGAGCGTGCGGCGAGAATTGTTCGTTAATGGGTACCGAACGGGGACCACGACCAGAGTCATCACGAGAGGAAACGCGGTCCGTAGTGGTAAACGTTTCACTCGGTGCGTTCGCTCGACTCGAGTCGTGATTCGAGTCGACGCACGCGCCCCTCGATAGCGGGGTCGATGCCGTGCCGTCTGGCGTATTCGACCAGCACGTCGTACTGGCAAACCTCGGTTCGCTTGACGCGATCCGCCGGGTCGAGCGCGGGAAACTCGTCGTCGGTGTGAAAGAGGTAATCGGAGGTTGCTACGCGGTAACACTGGTCGGGATCGAGCGGTTCTCCGCCGACGCTGTCGACGACGACGCGGTGATCCGTCGGGTTCCACTCGAGGACGGCGCCGCTCACCTGGGCGTGCCACCAGTCCGGTTCGGCGAAGCCCAGGTCGAGTCCGGCGCCACCCTCGAAAATGGCCTCGAGCGTCGAACCGCTGACCTCGGCGACGGCGACGGGTTCCTCGAACGGGACGAGGCTGATCACGTCGGCGACCGTGACGTCACCCGAGAGCGTCGTCCCGGTCCTGAGCCCGCCGCTGTTCTGGATAGCGACGTCGGCCCCGGTCTTCCAGCGGTAGGCGTCGGTGACGAAGTTCCCGAGCCTGGCCTCGCCGCCAAAGAGCGTCGTCTCGGACCGATCGAGCGGTTCGTCGACGCGGGCGATTACTTCGTCGAGTCCCGTCTCGGCCTGGAGGGCTTCGAACGACCGGACCACGTCCTCGTGGGGCTCGAGTTCGGTCGTCTGCCGAATCGTTGCAGTCGGCCCGTCGCGCTCGAACGTAAGGTCCACGATCGCCGTCCCGCCGTCGCCGGGTCGCGTGAGTAGCGTCCCCTCGACGACCTCGTTCCGGGCGCTCGGAACGTGCCCCCGAGGACGACGTCGGCGTCGACCTGCCGAGCGAGGGCGTCGTCGCCTCGCCCGAGGTGTGAGCAGACGACGACGTAGTCGACCCTCGTCGCGAAGGTCGTCGATCGCCGCCCGCGCCGTCTCGACGGGGTCGCGAACGTCGATGTCCGTCGCCATCGGGTTCAGCGACACCGTCCGCGGCGTCGTGACTCCCGTGAAACCGATCCGCGTCCCGTCTCGCTCGAGCACGGTCCACGGCCGGACGCCAACGTCCGACCCGAACGGGCCGCCGTTGCGCCGCACGTTCGCGGTCAGCCAAGTCTGCGGGGAGTGGCGGACTATTTCGCGAGTCGCATCGACGCCGAAATCGAAGTCGTGGTTGCCGAAGGTCTCGAGGTCGGGGTCAACGGCGTCGTAAAATTCCAGGGCCTGTCTCCCCTCCATCACGAGCGGCAACACGCCGGGTGCCGTGTTGTCACCGGTGCCAACGACCACCGTGTCCTCGTCCCGGTACCGCTGGAGGGCGGCTGCGAGCCGTCCGATCCGTGCGGGCTCGTCGCAGGCGTTTTCGACGTCGGAGTACTGGAGGACGCGAGCGGGCATTCGACGGTCCTTTCGATTCGACGGTCTTTGCTCCGTCGGTTTGGGTCATCGTCACCCGCGGCGGTACCGACGCGTCCACCGCGGTTCCGAACGGACGGCGAGCCACCACCCGAGCGCCCCGGCGATACAGCCGATCGCAGTCAGTACGGCCGCGACGGCGGTAGTAAGTGGCACGGCGACGAAGCCGACGACGAGCGTCGGCACCAGGGCGATGGCGACGCCGAGGGTGAACGCGCCGAACCGGACCGCGTCGAAGAGGAACTCGTTGGGGTCGAAGCCGGCGACGAAGGCGGTCAATCCGTAGTAGTACAGCGCAAGGCCGACGAGGAGCACGAACCCGACGGCAGCGTCGAGAAGCGGCGGTCGAGCCCAGGCGAGTGCAACGAGGTAGGCGAGCGTCATGGTCGGGAGGCCGACGAGGTAGAAGGCGACTCGCTTCGCCCGAAAGACAGCCGTAACCGAGACGGGGTAGGCCGCGTAGGACTCGACCGCGTCGAACTGGGTCAGCCAGTTGTAGGTCGTGAAGGCCGACAGGCCGAGCACGCTCCCGAAGAACGGGCCGAGCGCGGGTTCGATCCCGACACCGTCTCGAACGACCCCGACGAGCACGACGACGAGGCCGAGGAGGATTCCCACCGACACGAGCGGCTTCCAGATGCCGCCGCTCGAGCGCGCCAGGTCCAGCAGCGTCTTCGCGACGAGGGGGTCGCTTCCGGGCAACGACTCGAGGCTCCGAAAGCGCTGGCGGTACGTCCGCGTCGGGCGCGCGTACGCGGGATCGTAGACTCGCACGGAGAGTGCGGCGGTCACGACGAGCACGGCGACGAGGGAGGCAGTCAGCCAGAGCGGCACCCCGGTCAGGACGAGGTCGGTCACGGAGACGGAGGGGCGCGGGCGGCCCGCGACCAACCACGCGCCGCCGACTGCGAGGACGCCGAGCAGTCCGCCCCGGGTCGAGAGTCCTCGGGTTCGGAGAGCGATGAGGGCGAGCGTCGCCGTCATTCCGGCAGCGAAGACGAGCCACAGCGAGAGCCAGAGCCCGATGACGTTCCCTGGCGTCGAAACCGAGAGCCCCTCGAGCGGTACGACCACCAGCGAGAGCGGCAGAATCATCGTCACCCCGTAGAAGAGGGCGTCCTTCAGCAGGAAGTGTGCGAGCAACCGTCGTCGGGACAGCGGCAGGGTGTCCGCACTCGAGAGGAGCAAGGAGAGGTCGCCGAAGACGTTCTCGAGCATGTCCGAGCCGGCGAAGGCGGCGGTGCCGCTGTAGAGGCCGAACGCGAGGGCGGCGACGTGGACGCCGGCCAGAATCGAATCGGTCGCGTAGCCCGTCTCGCGCAGGGCGAACCCGCCAGCGACGACGAGAGTCGCGACGACGAGCGGAAAGGCGTAGAACCGTCGGCCGCCGAACAGTCGGGCGTGGAGTCGCCACTCCTCGAGGGCGAGCGCGCGGAAGACGAGCCAATCGTGGGACGTGGACATGGGATCGGTAGTTCGTGAGTACGGTAGTACGTGGGTTCGTGGGTCAGCGGGGCTACTGTCGCGGCGCCGGGGTCGAGTCCTCACCCTCGAGCGTCGGTACGTCCTCGGAATCGGTCGTCTCGACGTACGCGAGGAATTGCTCGCGAAGTCCGCCACCGTCGGGGGTCGTCTCGACGATCCGGCAGGTCCCGTCGGCAACGAACCCGACGCGGGTGCAGATGGCCTCTGCGACGTCGACGTTGTGCGTCGACACGAAAATCGTGTGTCCGCGGTCGACGTACTCGAGCAGGAACGCTTTCACCCGCTCCTGGACGAGTGGGTCGAGGTTGACGAGCGGTTCGTCGATGAAGACGAGGTCGGGTTCGTGGAGGAACGCCTGCGTGATCATGACCTTCTGTTGCTGGCCTCGCGAGAGGTCGGTGTGCAGCGTCTCGAGTTTGCTCGCGAAGCCGAGGCGGTCGGCCCAGGTGTCGACGCGGGCGGAAACGGTGTCGGGCTCGAGTCCGCGGATCGAGCCCACGAACTCGAAGTACTCGCGCGGCGTCAGGAAGCTCGGCGGCGACTGTTGCTCGGGGAGGATTCCGACGCGTCGGCGCGTCTCGACCGGCTCGCTCGTGGGATCGGTCCCCAGGACGGACACCTCGCCCGCGTCGGGCGCGAGTCGGCCCGTGAGGATGCCGATCGTCGTCGTCTTGCCGGCGCCGTTAGGGCCGAGAAAGCCGAAGAGTTCGCCCGACTCGACGGCGAAACTCATTTCCGAGAGTGCGGTCACCGACCCGAACGACTTCTCGAGTCCGGTGACGCGGAGCGCGACCATTGCTGTGGAGGATTCATCGGGCGTTCCCCATAACTGTACTGTCCGTTTTGTCGAGGAGTGACAGCACGACGGGTCGTTTTCGGACAGTCAGCACACAGTCCAGCGTCAGTACTCCGTCCCGCGCCGCGCCCGCTGGCCGTCGTCGAAGGGATGACGACGCTTGGCGACCTCCGTCACGAGGTCGGCGTGCTCGAGGAGGTACGCCGGTTCGGTGTGTCCGCCCGTAAGCACGACCTCGAGCGAGTCCGGTTTAGTTTCGAGAAGTTCGACCACGGATTCGGGCTCGATGAGCTCGCTCTCGACCGCGTAGAGAATCTCGTCGAGAACGAGCATGTGGACGCCGTCGTCGGGATCGGAGTCGAGCGGAAACGGCGTCGTCAGGTCGGCTTCGTTCGCCGCCGCCACCAGGTCGCGAGCACGCTCGAGTCCGGATCTGGCCTCGCGCTCGTGGTCGACGTCGTCGCTGCCGTCGGCCATCCCGTGCCAGCCGTAGTGGCCGAGGTTCTCGTAGCTGAACCCGGGAAGCGACTCGATGGCGTTGTACTCGCCGCGAACGGCCTCGACGCTCGAGGCGCCGCCTTTCATGAACTGGAGCATGTGGACCCGAAAGCCGTTTCCCGCGGCCCGCAGCCCCAGTCCCATCGCGGCCGTGGTCTTTCCCTTGCCGTCGCCCCACCACACCTGCACCAGGCCGAACTCCGAGGGGGCATCGGGCGTGATCGGTCGAGCGGTGGGCGTGGTTCCGCCACCAGGGGTGTTCTCGAAGACGTCGGACTCGTTCTCGATGTCAGCCCTTGCCTCCAGTGCGTTGTCGACGTCGGTCCCGGCTTCCGGCCCGCCATCGCTGTCGCCCTGACTCTCACCATTGCTGTCGCCCTCACGCTCGCCGCCGTTTACCTCTGGTCCGTCCATGGGTCATCTCGGGCCGTCACGACCTAACCGTTTGTGCCATCGAACGCTGTCTCCCCGCGTCGACCGACCTCAGTCGGGGTTCCAGACGAGTTCGGACTCGGCTCGGCGTTCGCGGTACTGTTCGCGAACCCAGTCGACGCTCTCGGGGTCGTCGGTTCGGAGGACGCCCGCGAGCCCGTTTTCGGAGTACACCGTTAGTCCGGCGACGACGGTCTCCCCTTCGGCGATCCAGATAGCGTACGACGTCTCGAGCGCAGTCGTGTACAGCCGACCGCAGTCCGCTTCGATAATCTCCCGAAGCCGGTCGTGCTGGTCGTCCTCGAGCGAGGAAAACAGGTTCCGGTCGAGGATCAATTCCGCGCGTAACCCGCCGTTCTCAATCGATTCCAGGAACTCGTCGAAGTAGAGGTCGAAGACCACTGGGGCCGTACCGTACACCGCCGACGCATCACGGATGTGACGCATGCTCGTCTCGAGGGCCGTCCACGGCGCCTGCGGACTCGGCACGTCGATCGATGCCTCGCGAAGGAACAATAGGTCGATCGACTCGAGGGGGAGTTCCGTCAGGATCGGTTCGGCCCGTTCGATCTGCTCCAGGTCGGCGAGATAGTCTCGTCGAGCGCGACAGGCGAGTCGGCCAGTCTCGGTCGCGAGGTACGCCGAGTCGCGTCGTTCGATACACCCGGTCTCGAGCAACGACGCGATCCCGCGGTCGATCGTCGACCGGGACGTGGACAGCTCGTCGACGAGTTCGGGTTTCGTCCGTGGCGTTTCGAGGAGGGCTTCGAGGAGGGCGTTTCGTGCTGCAAGTAACTCGTCCATGCATCAGTTCGTCTCGTGGTTCGTGGCGAGGGAGTAATAACTCTCGGGAGTTGCCAGGTTCGAAACGGTTCCGTCTGCCACTCCTACTGCGTCGATTCGGCTACACGCTCGGTGAATTTCTCGCGAACCTTGTCGATTTTGGGCGCGGCGTGCATCCGACAGTAGGCATCCGTGGGATTCTTCTCGAAGTAATCCTGGTGGTACGCCTCGGCCTCGTAGAACGCCTCGAGCTGTTCGATCTCGGTCGCGATTTCGTCGTCGTAGACGCCCTCCGCCTCGAGTTCCTCGATAAACGCCGTCGCGAGTTCGCGTTGCTCGTCGTCGTGGGTGAAGATTGCCGATCGGTACTGGGTGCCGACGTCCGGTCCCTGTCGGTTCACCTGTGTCGGATCGTGGACGGTGAAGAAGACCTCGAGTATCTCGTCGTACCCGATCACGTCGGGGTCGTACTCGAGCTGGACGACTTCCGCGTGGCCGGTCTCGCCCCTGCAGACGGCCTCGTAGCTCGGGTCCTCGACGTGGCCGCCCGCATAGCCCGACGTGACCGACGCGATGCCTTCGAGTTCCTTGTACGCCGCCTCGATACACCAGAAACAGCCGCCGCCGAGGGTCGCTCGTTCCATGGACGCCGTACGTGCTGGCCGGCAAAAGGTGTGGCGGGATTTCGGTCGTTCTGACATCAGGTTACCGATCGTCGTCGCGTTCGCCGGTATCTGAATCGTCGGTCACCGATCGCCTTCGCCTTCGCCGGTCTCCGCATCGGATTCGCCTGGTGGAGTCCCATCACCTGCATCGGACCCGCCAGGGAGGACGTGTGGATCGGCAGTATCGTCGCCGTGGACCGCGTCGTCGCGTTCGAACGCGTAGAAGGCGAGCCCCGCGACCACGAGCACGAGCAGGCCTGGGATCGGGACGGTCCCGATCACGATGTGGAGCGACAGCGCGAGGAGCATCGGGGCGGCGACGACGGCGGCCCACAGCCACGGGCGCTCGAACTCGAGGCGGTCGGCGTCCCGGTAGACGACGATGGTGGCGACGGCGACGAGAACGGCGCCGACGAGGGCGACCAGGAACTGGGCGGGATCTGCCATCACCTCGAGCAAGGACCGATCGGGGAAAAGCGTTCTGAGACGACGGCTCGCTCTCGGTCGTCTCGCTCTCAATTATCTCACCCTCGCCCATCTCGCTTTCTCCCGTCTTACTCGAGCACGGCGACCGCCCGAACGGGGGCGCCGTCGGCGTTCGCGACCGCGAGCGGGTACGCGTGGACGGTGAACGCCTCGCCGGTGGGGAGCGCCTCGAGCCCCGAAGGTTCTCGAGGAGAACCCGGTCGTCGGCGAACATTGTACGGTGGAATGGGTAGCCGTCCGGTTCGTCCGGGGCGGGGTCGCTTCCTGGCGTCGGGTCGACGTTCATCGCGTCGATGCCGAGGTCGAGTTTGCGCTCGGCTAGCCAGTCGGCGGCCGACGCGGTCAGGTAGGGATGGTCGAACGCTCGATCGATTCCCCAGTGGGTTTCCCAGCCAGTTCGGCAGATGAGGAGGTCGGGGTCTCCGTCTACGTTCATACTTTCAGCCACCGTCCGCTCGAGGTCGCCCGCCCCGATCGGTTCTCGAGGCTCGAGCGGGCGGCAATCCGCGAGAACGGCCCGAAATCGGAACCGTTCCACGTCGAAGTGATCGAGCGTCGTGCCGTCCGCCCGCATGTGTGCGGGCGCGTCAACGTGCGTCCCCGTGTGAGAATCGAACGAGAGGTCCGTGGTCGCGTAGCCGTCGTCCGCGACGGTCGTCGCGGGTTCGACCGCGACCGGCGGCGAACCGGGGTAGACGGGCATGCCGGTCTCGAGTGGGTACGAGAGGTCGTGGACGGTCATCGACTCACGCTCCGTCCCCTTGCTCCTCGCTCGAGTCTTGCGCCAGTGGCTCGCTGCTCGAGTCGTGGTTGCTCGGCTCACCACTCACCTCGTCCTCGCCGCTCACCTCGCGCTCGAGCGTTTCGAGGAACGATTCGACGACCTGAGCGCGCTCCTCGGCGACGGCCCGCCCCTCTGGCGTGTACATTCGCTCGGGTAATCGAAGCAACTTCTTGTGAACGTGATTGACGCTGGTCGCGCCGGCGCGCGTGTCGTCCTTGGCCGGCGGGAGGCCGGGATCGTAAATCGTCGTTCCGAGTTCGCCCCCGTAGGAGAACGTGCGCGCGAGGCCGATGGCTCCGAGCGCGTCCAGGTTGTCGGCGTCCGAGAGGAGGCGTGCCTCGGCCGTCCGGGGGTCGACGTCGTTCGAGAAGCGGTGCGCGCGGATGCAGTGAGCGACGGCGTCGATCGACTCTGGAGGGTGGTCGACCGACTCGAGAATCGTCCGGGCCTCGCGGGCGCCCCACTCGGCGTGGTCGTCGATGGCGCCCGCATCTTCCTTCGGTCGGCCGATGTCGTGGAGAACCGCAGCCAACAGCAGTACGTCCTGGTCGACGTCCGTCCGTTCGGCAGCGAGGCGGCGCGCATTCGTTTCGACGCGCCTGACGTGGTGCCAGTCGTGGGCCGGCGTCACCGCGTCGTCGAAGTAGGTTCTGGCGACGGGACGAACCCGCTCGAAAACGTCGTTCATGGGCACTCGTTCGTGGCCGCCGACAAAATCGTTCGGGAACGGCTGCCGGGTCATCCTCGACCGGCCGCGCGAACTCGGGAGCTCGAGTGATCGAGTGACCGACGAACACCCACTCGAACGCCGGACTGTCTGACTAAGAATTAAGAGTCCGCCGTGCATGGGTGGATACATGGACGACACTCCACAGGAGATTACCTCGCTCGTCGGACGCGAGGTCTACTCGAACAACGGCGTCTTCGTCGGCGAAGTCGAGGACCTGCGACTGAACGTCGGCGGCGAAGCCGTCACCGGACTGGCACTGGGGGGACTCAACTACGAACTCTTCGGCGACGAAGTCACCACCGCTCGCGGCGTCATTCTGCCGTACCGGTGGGTACGATCCGTCGGCGACATCATCCTCGTGACCGACGTCGTCGAACGCGTCAAGGAACCGGACGAGGAAGAAGACGAACTGGTCGCGTAGGCTGGCGGTACGCGGATACGGATACGGACACGGACGCGGTTCACAAACTCGCTTCTATCTCTCCCGACGAGAACGGGCCGTCCAGCTCCCGTTACCTTCGCCCTCGACGCCCATCGCGTCGAACAGTGTTCGCTTCACGGCCTCCTCGGTCAGCGTCAGGAGCGTCTCGCGCGTGTCGTCGGAGATTTCGATTCCCGTGAAGATCCCGAGGGGAATCTCCGCGCTGGCTTGCGTCGAGTGGCCCGCCGTCTCGCCAATCTCGCCGTAGGCGTCGGCCAGCACGCTCCCGATGTTCATTCGGATGTCCTTCGAGCGAGCGGCGAGGAAGATGGTCTCCTCCGCCACCCCGAAGACGGCCGTCGTCGTCACGCCTTCCAGGTTCAGGAGGTGGCTCGCGGCCTGCATCAGCGCCTCCCGGTCGCGGACGAAGCCAGCGTTCGAGACGAGGTGGCTCCCCTGGACGTCCCGATTCGCGATGGCCTCGGCCAGCACGTCGAGC
This sequence comes from Saliphagus sp. GCM10025317, assembly GCF_042663665.1. Lineage (NCBI taxonomy): Archaea > Methanobacteriati > Methanobacteriota > Halobacteria > Halobacteriales > Natrialbaceae > Saliphagus > Saliphagus sp. GCM10025317. The sequence goes on along the minus strand of NZ_JBHTAQ010000006.1, from coordinate 23,400 downwards.
GTCTCGGGCGACATCGAGGGCGACTCGACTTGCTCGAGCGTGTCGTGGTTCGCGAAGGGATAGAGGTATGCGGCAGCAGTCAGATCGGCCGGCGTCGTGTCGCGCTTGAAGTCGAGGGTTTCGGCGCGGATGCCGTAGAGCAGCGCCGTCGCCACTTCCTCGGAGACGTTCATGTCGAACTCCTGGATGTACTTCGTCATGATCGTCGAGGTCGAGGACATGTTGGGTCGAATGTCGGTAAAGAAGGGCTCGAGACCCTCCTCGGGCTCGGCGTGGTCGATTAGCACGTCGACCTCGAGCGTGAGGTCCTCGGTGCTCGTGTGGTCGACGAGCGCGACGGTGTCGTAGACCGACTGGTCCTCGACGTCGTCCCACTGCAGAAGGTCGATGCCGAGTAAGTTGACGAACGCCCGGTTCTCCTGGTGGCCGATATCTCCGAGATAGATGATGTCGGATTCGATGCCGAGGTGGGCCGCGATCGCCTGCAACGCCGCTCCGCTGGCGATCGAATCGGGGTCGGGACTGGGCTGGGTGAGGATCGCCAGCCGTCCCGTCGTCTCCTCGAGCAGGCCCGCGAGGGTCGCGGCGTTGTGCTCGAGTTCGCCGGACTCGAGGGCCCGCAGCGCGGAGTCGGCGATAACTGTCGAGGGGTTGATGACGATGTCGGCCCCGAGGTCGGCGAGTTCGTCGCCGGAGACGGGATCACTCGCGCGCGCGACGATGAACTGGTCGCCGTTGACGTTGCGAATGTGCTCGACGGCCTGTTTGTTGGCCTCGACGTCGGAGGCGAGGATGAGGACGACCGAGCGGTCGGCGACGAGGTTGGCAGCCTCGACCTCGCGAATGTCGGCGGTTCTGGCGTCGAGGTCCTGGTCACGGAGGGACTCGACGCGGTTTTCGTCGCGGTCGATGATCAGGACGTCTTTTCCCTGCTCGGCGAGTTCCTCGGCGACGGCGTAGCCGACGCTCCCGCACCCGAGGATCGCGTAGTCCGAAATCGACGAAATTGTAACCCCCGTACTCATGTGACAGTCCGGTTGAACCGACTGTACTTAACGTTCCCGAAGACGGTTACGGTTGTCGTTGCACTGTCCGGCCGATGGCGTGTCCGTGCGTGCCACATTGCTTCCTAAAGGAAACCTATTTGAGCGGCGGGCAAAAACTCGAATGTACAGGGCCGGTAGCTCAGTTAGGCAGAGCGTCTGACTCTTAATCAGACGGTCGCGTGTTCAAATCGCGCCCGGCCCGCTATCCTGTCGCGAACAAACCCGTGAGCGACAGGTACTGGATCCGGCGGGATTTGAACGCAGGGAGTGAAGCGAAGCGGAACGACCGTGTGTTCAAATCGTGCCCGGACCGCTTTCTGCGCTAGCGTATCGGACTCCGATTCAAGCGCTACCCTGCGGAAGAGAGACGTTCTGAGCCACAGAGGAAATTCGGGCCTGATGAAATCCTCGAGGTGCGACGTGTTTTCACAGTATCACTGAAGACACAGCGCGAATCTATCAATAGTTGAATGTCTATTAATTAGAAATTTATATAATAGAGGTGTCAAAAACAGTAACTATTAAACATGCACGACTATATTTTGTGTCTGGCTATGTCGCGAAAATTCAGCAGGCGTTCAGTCGTCAAATCGATCGGAATTGCCGCGACCGGAATCACCGGAACCGCGGCCCTGAGCGGTTCGGCGAGCGCGTTTAGCGACGGCGAGCGCGTCGAAGTTACCGCGAGCGCACTGAACACTCGGGAACAACCCGGCACCGACTCACCAATCGTCGCCACACTGAACAACGGCGAGGTCGGCGAGATTATGAACGGACCGATCGACAAGGACGGCTACCGGTGGTGGGGAGTCCACTGGCTCGACCGGAACGTGTGGGGCTGGTCGGTCGAACGGTACCTCCAGTCCACCTCCGGCGGTGGTTCGGAATCGGACTTCGACTGGCCGATTACCGGATACATTACGTCTCCGTACGGCGCTCGTCCTGGTCACTACGCAGTGGATTTCGGCGCTAACGGCAACATCGGCGAACCGATTTACGCGGCCCACAGCGGCGTCGTGGACGTCCGAAGTTACCAGGCGGATGGCTGTGGCTATTACCTCAAACTGGGGCACGGAAATGGCTACCAGACGATGTACTGCCACTTGAACAGCTTCGACGTGGTGCAAGGAGAGAGCGTCGCGCGTGGTCAGAAGATTGGTGGCATGGGCGACACCGGTAATTCGACCGGTCCTCACCTGCACTTCACGATCGAACGAAACGGCAACCACCTCTCGATTCCTGGCTACGACGGCGAAACCGTCACTGCAGGCACCAGAATACCGAAAGACTATCCCGATATCTGAACTTACAGCCTGCCGTAGTGTCAGTACTAGGTGAACCCACTGAGGCCGTCAGTGACGTTCGAGGGCTAAAGCGGTTTTACTAGCCGGTATCCGGATCCTACCGTCGGTACACCGTTTCTGGTTCTCTCGAGGAACCGGGAGAATTCGACCTCGGGAGAGTTTAACTGGAGAAAACGAGAAATGACCGCGATTATCGATGACTACAACCGGTTCGTGTTGACTCTGATGCCGTTGACGTACACGCAGAGGTCGTCCGTCGAGTCGACTTCGAAGGTCTCGATCTCGCCCGTGTAGTGCCATTCCGTCCACGAGCCGGTAAGGTACCAGTCGACCTCGCCGTCGCCATACTGCTCGCCTTCAGTCACGTAATGGGCGATCGACTCGTCCGGACGGATGTCACCGCTGACAGTGATCCGGTAGTCGCACTCGCCCTCGAGTCGAATAGTCTTCTCCGCCGATCCGGTGTCGTTGGACGCCCCGAGATCGTCCGGGTTCACCTCCTCTCCGTCGAGGTAGACGGTGAGCTCCTCGACGTTCTCGAGTTCGAACGCCTCGATCTCGCCGGTGAAGTACCACTCCGTCCACGAGCCGGTGAGGTACCAGTCGACCTCGCTGTCCCCGTACTGTTCGCCCTCGGTTACCCACTGGGCGATCTCGGGTGCCGGTTGGATGTCACCGCTGACGGCGATTCGGTACTCAGCTTCGCCCTCGAGACGGATCGGCGTTCCGTCGGGTTCCGTCGTCTCTTCTTGTTCGTCGTCGTTCCCAGGATTTTCGTCGTTCGTCTCCTCCGGTGCCCCGTCGCCGTCCGGGACCGGACACGTCCCGTTATTCGAGATGCCGCTCGTGGCCGGGCTTCCACTGATGGACGTTCCGGTGACGTTGATCGTCGAGTTCTCGATCTGAACGTCGCTCGAGTTCCGAACGCGGATGCCGTCTCCGGCTTTCTGAAGACAAAGATTGCGCAGTCGAGCACCGCTCCGACCGCTGAGGTAGATGCCCGCCTTCGAGGAGTCGCCGGTGATTGAGACGTTCTCGATGACTGTCTGTCCTGAGCCGCCCTCGGCGAGCTGAACAGCGTAAAAGTTGCTATCCTGGCGAATCACGCAATCGCGGATCTCGATTCCCTCGTGGGAATTCGACGTATAAATCGCGTGGGCACCACTCGGATCGCTCATCACGAACTCACAGCCTTCGATGGTGATGTCACCCGAAGTCGAGCTATTCGAGTTGATCCAGATACCGCGCGCCGCGCTCGCACCAGACCATCGTGCCGGTGGGGCTTGCGACTGGTTGAACACGGTATCTCGAACCGTCGTGTTCCCACCGATTCTGATACCCGTGTTCGTGTCCTCGAGGTAGCAGTTGTCGATCAACAGGTGACCGGGCATGTTGTGGAAGTACATCGAGTTGTTCGCGAAGCCCGAGACCGCTACGTTTCGCAGCGTCAGGTCACCCTCGGAGCCGACGATTTGTAGTCCGCCGCGATTCGACGAGTCGTCGACGGCCGCAGAGCCGTCCATCGCGCGGACGTTTTCAACGAGCCCCTGGGTGCTGCGTTCGGCGTCCATGTAGAGGAGCCGAGTTGGCGCGACTCGAGGGGTCGCTCATCCGCCCGACGAACTCGACGTTCCTGAACGTCCAGTCGCCGCCGTGAAGGAAGTTGACTGGGGCCGCGCCATCGGCGGACAAGTCGATGTCGATGCCGTCGATGGTCCAGCCGTTGCCCGTCAGGTGGAGGTACCCCTCGGTGACGTGGGATGGAACGACGAACGTTGCGTCCTCGCCAACCCACGTCCAGTTGTCCGCCCCGTTCCGGAAGGAATCGAGACGATACTCTCCTGGTGGAAAGTAAATCGTCGTACCATTCTCATGAACGGACTCGAGAACGTCGTTGATCGACGTGTTCCCGGAATTATCCGCACCAGCATCGACGATGTTGACGTCGGCTTCGGCGTCAGTGGCGGCCGCCGCCGTTCCTGCCCCGGCGACTAGGCCAACGGCCGAGCCAGCGAGTTTGAGATACGAACGCCGATGGAGGATTCCATCAGTCGTTTGGCGTTGATTACGTTTAGGTAGCTGATCGCTACTCGAGTCGACCGGAGTGTCGCGTGCCATACAGTCAGGGGACTTTACCAATGATACATAAACTTTCTCGTCCAATAATTGGGCATTTGTTGTGATATTCAACGGTGTGTGAATGAATAGCTATTAATTAAGCCGTACATGAAAGAACTCTTGAGCTAATGTAAGTCGTCTCTGCGTCCGATTAGCATCGAAATACTCGATGCCCCTGAATGGAATTCTACGAAGATCGGACTGTTCTCGACGTTGTTCTCTCGAGGCGAACGAACCTGTTTAATCCGCATTACAGACCTTGATAACGGTCGTTCGACGAGTACCATCACTTCGATAGGAATACCGTCTTCTCGAGAACGAGTCGACATCGTCCCACCGACCGTCTATCACTCGTAGGCCACCGCAATCCGGCGAGCACGCCGCTAAACGTGGATTATATTCGCCACCTCGAGTCGTGTAGTAACCTTTAAACCAAAGTGCGCACAAATGGGGACCAGATGGCGAGTAACAAGATTCTCGGAATCGACCTCGGGACGACGAACAGCGCCTTCGCGGTGATGGAAGGCGGCGATCCGGAGATTATCGTCAACGCGGAGGGCGACCGAACGACGCCCTCCGTCGTTGCGTTCACCGATGACGACGAGCGCCTCGTCGGCAAACCGGCGAAGAACCAGGCGATCCAGAACCCGGAGAAGACCATCGCGTCGATCAAGCGCCACATGGGCGAGGAGGACTACACCGTGGAGATCGAGGGCGAGGAGTACACGCCCCAGCAGATCTCGGCGATGATCCTCCAGAAGATCAAGCGCGACGCCGAGGAGTACCTCGGTGACGACGTCGAGAAGGCCGTCATTACGGTCCCGGCGTACTTCTCTGACACCCAGCGCCAGGCGACCAAAGACGCCGGCGAAATTGCCGGTTTCGACGTCGAGCGCATCATCAACGAGCCAACGGCCGCGTCGATGGCCTACGGTCTCGACGACGACTCCGACCAGACGGTTCTCGTCTACGACCTCGGTGGCGGTACCTTCGACGTCTCCATCCTCGACCTGGGTGGCGGCGTCTACGAGGTCGTCGCGACCAACGGGGACAACGACCTCGGTGGCGACGACTGGGACCACGCGATCATCGACTGGCTGGCCGAGGAGTTCGAGGACGAACACGGTATGGACCTCCGCGAGGACCGACAGGCCCTCCAACGGCTCAAGGACGCCGCTGAGGAGGCCAAAATCGAACTCTCCTCGCGCAAGGAGACCGAGATCAACCTGCCGTTCATCACGGCCACCGACGACGGCCCCATCCACCTCGAGAAGTCCCTCACACGCGCGAAGTTCGAATCGCTCACCTCGGATCTGATCGAGCGCACGGTCGAACCGACCGAACAGGCCCTCGAGGACGCGGGATACGAGAAAGAGGACATCGACGAGGTCATTCTCGTCGGCGGTTCGACTCGGATGCCTCAGGTCAGCGAACAGGTCGAGGAGTTGATCGGCGAGGCGCCCCAGAAGAACGTCAACCCCGACGAGGCCGTCGCGCTGGGCGCAGCGATCCAGGGTGGCGTGCTGGGCGGCGAGGTCGACGACATCGTCCTGCTCGACGTCACCCCCCTGAGCCTGGGAATCGAGGTCAAGGGCGGCCTCTTCGAGCGCCTCATCGAGAAGAACACGACGATTCCGACCGAGGAGTCGAAGATCTTCACGACCGCGGCGGACAACCAGACGTCCGTCCAGGTCCGGTCTTCCAGGGTGAGCGCGAACTCGCGAACAAGAACGAGATGCTCGGCGAGTTCCACCTGACCGGTATTCCGCCCGCGCCCGCGGGAACGCCCCAGATCGAGGTCACGTTCTCCATCGACGAGAACGGCATCGTCAACGTGAGCGCAGAGGACAAGGGAACCGGCACCAGCGAGGAGATCACCATCGAGGGCGGTGCCGGACTGTCGGACGCCGAGATCGAGCGCATGCAGCGCGAGGCCGAGGAACACGCCGAGGAGGACAAGCAGCGTCGCGACCGTATCGAGGCTCGAAACACGGCCGAGGCGACGATCCAGCGAGCCGAAACGCTCCTCGAGGAGAACGACGACGTCGACGACGACCTCCGCGAGAGCATCGAGGCCGCGGTCGACGATCTCGAGGAGACGATCGACGATTCGGACGCCGACGCCGAGGCGATCGAATCGGCGACCGAGGACCTGAGCACGGAGCTTCAGGAGATCGGCAAGCAGATCTACCAGGAGGCGGCTGCGGCGGGTGCCGGCGGCGCTGGTGGCGCAGGCGGTGCGGGCGCCGCTGGAGCCGGCGCGGGCATGGGTGGCGGCCCGAACCCCGGCCCCGGCGGTGCGGCTGGCGACGACGAGGGCGAAGAGTTCGTCGATGCCGACTTCGAAGACGTCGACGAAGAGGACGAAGACTGAGGCGGTTTCGTCGTTTCGTCAGATTGCCTCTGACGATGTCGACAAAACCGACGAAAGCGAGGAGGAACGCAGAAAGCTAATCTGAACCGACCGTCAGCGATCAGCTGATTTTCGCTGTCTCGCTTTCACGACTCTATCCTCGCTCGAGCAGTGAACGCAGAACGGTCGTTTCAAGTGTCTCAACGGTATACCAGTGGATAACGAATGAGCGAGGACTTCTACGACGTGCTCGGCGTGAGCCAGGACGCCTCCGCCGAGGAAATCAAAAAGGCGTACCGGAAGAAGGCCACGGAGTACCATCCGGACGTCAGCGACGATCCGGACGCCGAAGAGAAGTTCAAAAAGATCCAGAAGGCGAAGAAGGTGCTCACCGACGAGGAGAAGCGCCAGGCCTACGACCGGATGGGCCACGATCGGTACGAACAGGCTGAGAAACACGGGTTCGATGCCGGCGGTGGTGGCCCAGGCGGCATGGGCGGCGATCCGTTCGGCGGCATGGGCGGTATGGGTGGCATGGGCGGCGGCCTCGGCGACATCTTCGAGCAGGTTTTCGGCGGCGGTGGCCGCGGCCGCGGTCGCAACCGGCCCCGCAAGGGCCGAGACCTCCGAACGGGCCTCGAGATCGACCTCGAGCAGGCGTTCGAGGGCGTCCAAAAGCAGTTCACGGTCGAGCGCCCCGAGGCGTGTGAGACCTGCGACGGCGAGGGCCATCCGCCCGAGGCCGAGGCGTCGACCTGTCCGGAGTGTCAGGGTCGCGGGCAGGTAACCCAGGTCCAACAGACGCCGCTCGGCCGGGTCCAGCAGACGACGACCTGTCCCCGGTGTGAGGGCGAGGGGACGCTGTACTCCGAAACCTGCGACGACTGTCGCGGCGAGGGGTACGTTCGCAACGAGGCCTCGCTGTCCGTCGAAATTCCAGCGGGCATCGACGACGGCCAGACCCTCCGGATGGAGGGCGAGGGCGCCCCGAGTCCGAACGGGGGGCCCCACGGCGACTTGTTGATCGACATCTCGATCGCCGACCACCCCGAGTTCGAACGCGAGGGCGACGACCTCCACTACCAGTTGCCGATCTCGTTCCCGCAGGCCACCTTCGGCAACAGCGTGCAGGTGCCGACGCTCGAGGGATCAGTTGAATTCGAGGTGCCGAAGGGAACCCAGAGCGGGGAGACGTTCCGCCTCGAGGGCAAGGGGATGCCGCGCCTGCGGCGGTACGGCCAGGGGGACCTCTACGTCCGCGTGCAGATCGTCACGCCGGAGTCGCTCAACGACGAGCAGCGAGAGGCGCTCGAGGCGTTCGCCGAGGCTGGCGGTGAGGAAATCGAGGTGAGCGAGGGCTTCTTCGAGAAGATCAAGCGGAGTTTCTAAGTTCTCGTTTCTCGAGTCTCTCACTTCTCGTCTCTAATTCCTACATCCCTTCCCCCGAACCCACGCGAAAGTGACGGCGCTTTTGTAATCGCGGTGAGTAGGTCGGGTATGGAAACGCTGGCTGCGTGTTTCGAACGCGAACGACGGAGCGAGCGGCCGGCACTCGAGGACGCAACCGGTCGAACGTACGACGCCCACTGGCTTCGTACCTCGGCGTGGAAGGCCGGGAACTTTCTGCGCCACACGGGCGTTCGCCGGGGCGTCACCGTCGGCGTCGTCGGATCGGGTCCGCTCGCGCTACTCTCGTTTTTCGGGACAGCGCTGCTCGAGTCCCGGACCAGGTTCGATCCGCCCCACGACCTGGGAGGGAGCGAGGATCTGCGAACGCTCGTCGCGCCGGTTAGCGACCTCGGGGAATACGCCCTCCCCGAAGGTGCTCAGCGAGTCGGTTACGGCGAGCGCCCCGACGATCCAGGAGTCCGTCACCTCGAGAGTGGTCTCTGGAGCGAGAACCCATCGTTTCCGCCGCTCGAGATCGATCCCGGGACGCCGTTGCTCGTCGACGGCCGGCGCAGGTACAGTCATCTGACGGTACTCGAGACGGCTACCGATGTCGTCGACGAGTGGGGGCTCGAGACTGGCGATCGGGTGGCGCTGCGGGCGCCTCTTTCGGATCCGCGAGCGGTCGTCGGGGGCGTCGTCGCGCCGCTGCTCGTGGATGCGGTCACCGTGCTCTCCGATTCGGATTCGGATTCGGATTCAGAGCCTCCGGTCGACGACGTCGATACGGACGTCGACTTCGTCGTTACGACCGAAGACGACCGCTCTCGCACAGCTGGCCCGGTACGGTCACTCTCTGCGATCCAACTCGAGTAGACGGCGTTCGATATTCTCGACCGTTCGAGCACTCGAGCGCTCGACTGTTCTGCGTGGTTGGTTGAGTCGATCGTATCCGCCCTGGTCGACGTCAGCCGTCAGCCGTCGGTCGGCGGGACGTACCGCTCGGCCGGCGTTCGTTCGCGACTGAACGCGGTCGACGCGAACACGAGCGCCAGCACGCTACACGAGCCACCGAGAACACCCACGACTAACGCGAAGGTCCCCGACGCGATCAGCGCCAGGACGAGTAACATCGGAGCGAGCGTCCCGACCGCTAGCCCAAGGACGAGTCGAAACGCACTGCGCATTCCGAGATTCCCTCTGAGGAACGCGAGGAGGCCCCCGTAAATCGACACCGGGCCGGCCAGCAGGACGAGGCCGGCCAGCAGGAGGCGGACGGTCGGGGCGAACAAGGCGAGTCCGCCGGCGACGACGAGTACCATCGCTCCCGCCAGTCGACGTGAACGGTCGCCGCTTCCCGTCTCACCTCGAGCCACGTCCCGTCGGTCGTCGAATGCGTTCCTAACCGTTTCGATTCGTGGCCCGACGAACCTGGTCGGACACTGACCTCGAGGCTCGGATAGAGCGATGAGACGATAATTGATTTCGAGAACGCGGATACACTATGCTCGAGGACACCCACAACATTTATGTCCAGGAACTGGAACGTATGGGAAACATCATTATCGGTGACGGTCATGAATGCGTGTATGACTCAATTGCTCCATCAGCCCGGGGGAGGGAGGGAGCACGCCGGGCGGTCCGTGGGGACGGCGAAACCGCGATCAACGTAGCGTTCTATCGCGAGGCACGCGATGATCGACCGCGCCGACCGAGGGCTAACGCCGGTACTCGCCCTGACGATCATCATCGGCATGGTCGCCGTCGCCAGCATCGGCATCGTCCTCGTGGGAACCGGGGCCCTCACGACGTCGTCGGACCAGCTCGAGGACGAACGCGTCGAACAGTCGTTCGTCAACCTCGGCTCGGAACTGAACACGGTCGCCGCCTCGAGCGACGACACGCGGTCGGTCGCGCTCGGCCTGGCAGACGCCAATGGCGGCGTCTCGCTCGTGGAATCGGGCCACATTACGGTGACCGCGTCCGGACTCGAGGACCCCATTATCGACGAACCCATTCGGGCGATCGAGTATCGCGACGGCGAGACGGTCGTCGCCTACGAGGGCGGTGGCGTCTTCCGCGGCACGGGCGCCCAGGCGAGAATCGTCTCCGCGCCACAGGCCGAGTATCGCCAGGACGCCTTCCGGCTGCCGATCACGCGACTCGAAGGCGTCGAATCGGTGTCGAACGACCGGGTTCGTCTCTCGAAAGTGCGGAGCGATCGGCCGAGCCACGATATCCCGAGCGTCGCGGGCCGGTTCGTCACGATCACGATCGAGAGCCCGTACTACGCTGGCTGGGCGGCCCACTACGAGCGACAGGTTGGCGACCAGTACGTGACGGTCGACCACGCGAACCAGACCGTCGCCGTCCTCCTCGGACAACCCGATCCCGACGGGTCCTACGACGGAGCGGTCACCGCCGTCGGGGACGTGCTCGATAACGGCGGGAACCCCTCCGTGAACGGCTCTATCTCGGCGACCGGAAACGTGAGTATCTCTTGCGAGGCGCCTGCCAACTGTACGGGCGGCGAAGAAGTGGACCTTCGGCCGCTCGACGACGACATCGCGTACCTGTTCGAGACGTCGGCGGAGGACGCCCGATCGATCGACGGATCGACCCTCGAGAACGGGACCTACTACGCGGACGAGTTGCTTCGAGACGACGACCTCGAGGTCGATCTGAGCGAGGGGGACGTGACGGTCCTCGTCGACGGGAACATCGGACTCGACAACGCGAAAATCGAGGTCGTCGACGGTGCGGGAACGGATCACGTTGCGAGGGTCTACACGACCGGCGACGTAGCCATGGGAGGCGGTAGTGGCGGCGTCACCGTCGAATCCGACGATCCCCAGCGCTTCCAGCTCTACGGAACCTCGGAGATGAAGTTCGCGATCGGCCAGGGGACGTTCACGGGAACCATCTACGCGCCACGGGACGAACCGGCCGAGGGGACGAACGAACTCGTTGACGAGTACCTGAACAACGCCGACTGCTCGCCCGAGGCCGACTGGGCCGACGTCTGCATCGGAACGGGGAGCGTCGACTTCACGGGATCGATCATTTCGGGGCCAATGTCGATCGCCCAGAACGCGGAGTTGACGTACGATCGGTCGCTTTCGACCGTCGAACCGACGATCGCGATCCCACCGGAGCACCTGCCACCGAAACTCAATCATCTGACGGTCGTCGTCCACGAGGTAGCCGTCGAGAGCGAGTGACGAGTAACCGGTCGTTCGCTCGACCGCTCTCTCGCCGTTTGTTTCAGGAACGTCGCCCAGTCAGCGCTTCGCTCGCGGGTGCGAACGAAATGGTCGACCCAAGTCCCTCCTCCGTCGCCCGTTCGTACAGCATCGCCGCGGCCGCGACGGTTTCGATCCCGGTCCCTCCACTGTCGAACACCGTGATCTCGTCGTCACTCGTTCGCCCAGACGCCTCGCCAACCACGATGTCGCCCAGTTCGGCGTGAACGTGATCTTCGGCTATCGCGCCGCCTCGAGCGCCGCGAGAAACGAGCCTGCGTCGTAGGTCGCCCGGTCCCGAAGGTCGGGAACGTAGGTGGCCCGTTCGATCGTCTCCACGTCGAGTTCGCGCTTCTTCGGGTGATACTGCCCCATCGCCGTAACGTGGGTTCCGGGCTCGAGCAGCGAGCCGTCGAAGACGGGTTCGCTCGCCGTCGTCGCGGTGATCACGACGTCGGCACCCTCGACGGCGGCGGCGCTCGAGTCGACGGCCGTGACGCTGGCGGCGAGCTTGTCGTCGAACTCGGCAGCGAACGCCTCCCGATTGGACGCCGTCGGCGAGAAGACGCGAACAGTCTCGAAATCGCGAACGGTCGCCGTCGTGTGGACCTGTCCGCGTGCCTGCGGGCCAGTGCCGATCACGGCGAGCGTGGTGGCGTCCTGGCGAGCGAGTTCGTCGACGGCGACCGCGCCGGCGGCGCCGGTCTTGAAGGGGTTCATGTGGGCGCCGTCGAGCAGGGCGATCGGTTCACCGCTGTCGGCGTCGAACAGCGGCGTGACGAACCAGGCGTCGCCCGATCCGAACCCGGCGCTGTACATGTAGCCTCCCATCGCGCCGGTTTCCGGAAGGACGGCGGAGTAGGTCGTCAGGAGCCCACCTGGGTCGGCGCGAAAGAGTTTGGTTCGGGGTTTGGCGGATGCGCCGGCGCCGCGCTGGCGGTAGCCGTCTCGAACGGCAGTAACGTAGTCTGCGGGCGAGGCGAGGCCGACCGTCTCTTCGCTGGTGAGAAACAGGACGTCGGTCATACTCCCACGAGGAGACTGAGAGATAAAAACCGCGTGGCTGGGGTTACTCGGAGTTGACTCTGGGGCGCGTGGCTGGGGCGTCCTCGACGGAATCGACGGGACCGTTGACGAACATCGCGTGACCGATGACGCCGATTGCGACGGTAGCGCTAATCGGGACCGCAGCCGTCAACGAGACGCCGACGACGGTCAGGGCAGCGGTGATACCGAGCAGTGCGACCGGGATAAGTCCGAGAACAATGTCATAATAGCCAGCCATAATCTATTACATTCTATGAGGAATAGGCATATAAGCGTTTCCCATAATTAGCCGATATTGAATTTGTCCCTGATTCAGATAGAGGGGGGATTATCCTCGTAACTTATCGAGTGGTTCCAATCGGCAAAAGTGGCCTGGGTCGAAATCCCCTCTCAAAACCGATATTATCGAGCTCAGTGCACACTCGAGCCGTGAACGGCCGGTTTTAAATCGTCGATCGCTTCGACAAACGATTTGATCCGGGTCGACCTGCACTCGAGGCCCTCGTTTCTGACCGGGGGTCACTCGAGCCAGCCCGCATTACGGAGCCCCACCGAGAGCCCGATGCGCCAGATTCCGAGCACGAGCAGCCCAATGGCGGTGATGACGACGTTGAACGCCCACAGCGCATTGCCGTCGAAGAACGGCGACGAGCGAAGAATGAGGCCGACGTTCGCCCCGCCGAGCCACGCGACGGTGGTGACCACGGCGGCGGTCTTCGTCGACGCGATCGCACGTCGAGCGTACGCGCCAGCCAGGAGGGCGACGACCGTCCAGCCGACGAGAAACGGCAAGGCGGTCTCGAGGGCGGCTCCCGGTTCGCTTGCGATCGGCAGGCCGTGCTGGCGTCGGCCGGTCATCATGATCGCCGTGATGAGGGCGAGGTCGACCGCCCCGACTAGCGCGATAGCTCGCTGTCCAGGACGATCGGTATCGAAGACGGTAGGTAGCGCTCCCATGTTCATCGGTCCGAGCGGAGCCCGTATTGGTGTCACGGTTTCTGGACCTGGCGTCGCTATCGCTGGGTTCGCTCGGTAACGCCCGTCGCTCTCGAACCGTCCGTCGTGCGATTCAGGAGATGACTACAATAATATAGTTCGAATACAAACGATGTGACAGATGGCTGTGGTCGACCAACGCCGTGAACGGTGTGATGGGTGTGGACGGGCCGTCGCGCTCGAGAACCTGACCACCGTGACGATGCCGGACGGAGAACGGCTGGCGTGCTGCCCGACGTGTGCGCCCCACGCCCGCGAGGCCGCCCGGAAACTCGAGTCGATCGACCGACCGCGCGGGACGTGCGATGGCTGCCACTCGAGCGTTTCGCGAAACGATCTCGAGGACGTCGTTTTACCCGACGGAACGGTGATCACGTGCTGTCCCGACTGTCTCGAGGAGGTTCCCGGTCACGGGGATGCGGGAAGCTCCAGGTCGGGAAGCTTTACGGCGGAAAGTTCCGAGGCGGAGGACGGCAATGGGGCCGCACCCGCCGACGAAGCGACGGAGACGACCCACCTCGCGACCCGTCGAACGCTCTGTAGCCAGTGTCACGAGTACGTCGACGAAGAGCTCTATCACGTGACGACGATCGACGGCCGGACCGAGGAGATGTGTCCGGACTGCAAGGCGCTGGCCGAGGAGAAAAGGGTCGTCAGCAGCGTCGAGATGCGCGAGTCTGAGGCGCGGGAGATCCTTCGTGTCGACGACGACGCGACGAGTCAGGAGCTTCGCGAGGCATTCTTGACCCAGATCAAACACGCCCACCCGGACAAGAAGAGCGGCAGCGAGTCGGCGTTCAAACTCGTCAAAGAGGCTTACGACCGGCTGAAGTGACTGTCACGCTGTGCGTTCGAGGCCGTCCATACGCCTGACGAACCCGATCGTCGCCGGATCGAAGGCGTAGGCGGCGTCGCAGACCTCGCAGGTGGCCTCGAGTAACTGACCGTGTTCCGAGAGTTTCCAGAGTTTCGTCTGGCCCTGCGTGATGTCTAGCGTGACCGGGTGGCCACAGTCCGGAACAGTACACGGGAATCGGACGTACCAGTTGGGGACTGACAGTGCTCCGAGCGGAGAGAGTTCGCTCCGAAGCCGGCAGAGCAGGTTGAAGATCGTGAACGAGAGGTTCTCACGATCGATGGCGACTCCTTCGACGTCGGCGATGAACCCGCCGCGGAACGCCTCCTCGTCGTACAGCGGGAGAACCGGAATGCCCTTCGCGAGCGCGTAGCCGATCTCCTGGTTGACCCAGTTGCTGGTCGCCGACGCCTCAGTGAGTACGGCGACGACGACGTCGCTGTTGGCGAGTCGGCCCTCGAGTCGCTTGCGCGTTCGACCGGATTCGATCTCCTCGAGGGCGATGTGGACGCCGAACGGGAAGTTCTTGACCGTCGAGAACAGTTCCTGCACGAGGTCGAGGTCGACGGGTGCGTGGGAGACGAACACCTGCTCTCCGGTCATCAGTAGCTCTACGGAACCGAAGACAGCAATCCGTAATGAATGTAACTACTTCTTATCCCCGGCGTGAGTAATTGTATCGAGAACGAGGTCCGAAAATTCGAGTTCGAAGAGTTCGTCCCCAGCTGATCGAACCACTCGCGTTCGACTCGCCACGTCCCGCGCCGGTCCCCGTCGGTGGATCGAGAGATTGCCTCGAGCGTTCCTGGCTCCCACTCGCGCTCCTCCGCGACCGTCAGGACGATTCGAACGACGGTACTGACCTCGTGGGTGGTCACGCCCGGTACGTCGTGCACCATTTCGTACTCGAGTCGCGTTCGGTCGTCGGTTCGCTCGAGCGAATTGACGTAGACGCCCTGGCCCATTAGGCGGTTCTCGAGGGTAACCTCGAGTGGGTGCGCGTCGGACGTGTCGTCGGGATTCGAGTTCGCGTTTGCGTTCGCGGGCGAGTGAGAGTGTGAGTTCCGGTCATCGTCGCTCATCGGTGATGCCTCGAGTTCACGTTCGGTGGGGAAAAGGTATCGGGCTCTGGCGGTGCTGTCACTTTGGCTCTCGTCCGTATTTCCGTTCTCGTTCTCGTCCCTGGTCTCGTTGTCGTCTTCATCCTCGTCCCCATTTCGCTTCCATCCCCGCTCACAGCGGCTCGACCAGATCCGCGAGCGCCGCCGCGGGGTCGTCGGCTTTGGCGACGCCGCTGGCGAGCAAGACGCCATTCGAGCCGAGGTCGGCTGCGGCGACGACGTCCTCGCCGGTACTGATCCCCGCGCCACAGAGCACGGTGACGTCCTCGTCGACCCGAGCGGCGGCGTCGACGGCGTCCTCCACGACGTCCGGATCGGCCTGGCTGACCGGCGTCCCGGTGCCGATCAGTTCCGGCGGTTCGACGGCGACGGCGTCGGGGCCGAGCGCCGCGGCCGCCCCGATCTGGGCCGGGTTGTTCGCACAGACGACCGTCTCGAGGCCGGCACGTTCGGCCGCCCGGATCGCGCCGTCGACGTCGGCGAGTTTCAGGCGGCGCTCGGAGTGGTTGATCAACGTGCCCACTGCGCCCGCATCCGCGACCGCCTCCGCGAGCGTGTGCCCAGTGTTGCTCCCGTAGTCGATCGGATCGACGTGCTGGGCCCAGGTTTCGACGCCCGTCTCGGCGACTCGCTCGAGGTGGGTCGCCTGCGGGGCGACGGCGATGCGAGCGTCGGTCGTCTCGTCGACGTCACGCGCGGCTTCGGCGACGGCGACGGAGTCACACGGATACGTCTTGAGGTTGATCAGAACGAACATGCTCGAGAGGAGGCCCTCGCGACCAAAATAGTTACCGAGTGGTCGTCGTCTCGAGGTCCGTCTCGGGCTCGCCGGGTACCGACGGATCGTACCGGTGGCAGGCGACCGGTCGGCCCTCTGTGCGGGTCTCGAGCGTCGGCGACTCGCGCTCACAGACGGTTTCGGTCGGTGCCGCGAGGTGGTCTCGAGCCATTACGAGGTCGCCGTCGTCGATGGATTCGACGGTCGCCGTGAGCGCCGCCTCGAGGTCCGGATCCGCGAGTTCCGCGGGCAGATCGAACCTCGATCGAACGGCGTCGTCGGTGGCGGGGACAGACTCGATGGTCGCAGGACCGTTTGTACCGTCCGACTCGGGCCCGGCGACGGCGGCCCGCACGTCGTCCGCGGTCGTCCAGTCGTTCTCGAGCCGAAAGCGGAACCGCACGAGTCCTCGCCACTGGTCACGAGGGATCGTTGCGTCGGCAGGCGGGATGATCGCCGGACACCGGGGATGGAACCGACAGCCGGACGGCGGGTCGGACGCGTCGGGGAGGTCGTCGGTCAGGGACTCGACGCTGGAGCGCGACGCGTTCGGGTTGAGGCTGGGAATCGACGACACGAGCAGTTGCGTGTACGGGTGGCGAGGGTCCTCGAAGACGTCGTCGACCGCCCCGGACTCGACGATTTCGCCGAGGTACATTACCGCCGCCCGGTCGCAGAACCGACGCACGAGCTCGACGTCGTGACTGATGAAGACGATCGCGACGTCGAACTCCCGCTGGAGACGTCCCAGCAACTCGAGGACGTCGGCCTTGGTTCGGCCGTCGAGCGCGCTCACCGGCTCGTCGGCGACGAGCAGATCCGGGTTCAACACCAGCGCGCGGGCGATGGCGATGCGCTGTTTTTCCCCGCCGGAGAACTCGTGTGGGTACTGGTCGGCCGCGGCGGCGGAGAGCCCGACGCGCTCGAGCGTGTCCTCGACGACGTGTCGGCGCCGCTGGGAACCGTGCAAGCCGTGGATGCGGAGGGGCTCTTCGACTGACTCGCCGACTGTCCGACGCGGGTTGAGCGCCGAGTCCGGGTCCTGGAGCACGAGCTGTGCGCGTCGGCGAAAGCGACGCAGTTCGTCGTCGTCGTACGCGCGAACGTCGTCGCCGTCGAACCGGACCTCGCCACCGGTCGGCTCCTCGAGACGGAGTACCGACAGCGCGGTCGTGGATTTCCCGCAGCCGGATTCGCCGACGAGCCCGAACGCCTCGCCGGGCTGGACGTCGAAGCTCACGCCGTCGACGGCCCGAACGGTCCCGACCTCGCGCCGAAGGAGCCCCTTGGTGATCGGGTAGTGCTTCTCGAGGTTCCTGACCGAAAGCAACGGATCCGCCTCAGTCATCCTCGGTCACCCCTTCCCCGCTAGCGCCGAAATCGGGAACAGTGTCGAGGACCGTTCTCGCATCTTGTCGGTTGCCGTGGTAGATGCACGCCGCACGGTGGTCTTCGACGCCGGCGACCGGTTCGAACGGCGGTTCGTCGGCGCGACACGCCTCGACGGCGTGTGGGCACTCCCGACGGAAGCGACAGCCGTCCGGCGGAGCCGGTTCGTCACCTCCGACAGTATCAGTACGGCGGTCCGGCCCGTCCGCCCTACCCTGCCCCACGAAATTCCGGAACAACGACTGCGTGTAGGGGTGTCCCGGTCGCTCGAGGACGGCCTCGACCGGCCCGCGCTCGACGGCGTTCCCGGCGTACATGACGACGACGCGGTCGGCCAGCGAGGCCACGACCCTGAGATCGTGGGTGACGAGCAACATCGTCAGCGCTCGCTCTCGTCGGAGGTCGTCGATCAGGTCGATGATTCGGGACTGAATCGTGACGTCCAGTGCGGACGTCGGTTCGTCGGCGATGAGCAGGTCGGGCTCGGTGGCCAGGGCGATGGCGATCAGGACGCGCTGGCGCATGCCGTCGGAGAATTCGTGGGGATACGCGTCGAGTCGCTCCGCCGGTCGCGAGAGGCCGACGGTCTGCAGCAGGTCGATCGCTCGCTCTCGCGCGATCTCGTCGCTGACGTCTCGGTGGAACGTGATCGCCTCGACGAGCTGATCGCCAACGGTGTACACCGGATCCAGCGCGTTCTGGGCGTTCTGAAAGAGATAGGCGATACGGTTGCCGCGAATCGATCGAAGTCGGCTTTCGTCGGCCGAGAGCAACTCCTCGCCCTCGAACGTCACGGATCCGGAGACGTCGACCTGCGAACTCGAGACCAGACCAGTGATCGAATCACAGGTCAGCGTCTTCCCGCTCCCGCTCTCGCCGACGAGGCAGACGGTTTCGCCGGGCTGGACGTCGAAGCTCACCCCGTCGACGGCCCGAATGGGACCGTCGGCGGTCGCGATGTGAGCGTGCAGGTCGTCGACGGAGAGCAGTGGATCTGTGTCAGTCATGAGTCCCCCGTGGATCGAGCGCGTCTCGCAGTCCGTCGCCGGCCACCTTGAACGCCGCGACCGTCAGTCCCAGGGCGATGGCGGGGAACGTCGAGACCCACCACGCGTCGAGCGGGGACGCCCTGAACAGCCCCTCGCCCATCGTCATGCCCCACGACTGGAACGTGGCGTGGAACCCGAGGAACGCGAGCGCCGCCTCTGTCAGGACGAGCACGGCCATCAGGTGGAACGCCGCCGGGATCACGCTATTGGTAATGTTCGGCAGGACGTGTCGTCGCAGGACGTACGGCCTCGAGGCCCCGAGCACTCGAGCGGCGAGGACGTACCCTTCCTCGCGTCGTTGTAGCGTCTCGCTCCGGACGATACGGGCGATCCCGCCCCAGGATAGCAGGCCGAACGCGGCGAGGAGGACGAAAAACGAGTCCCCGATGAACAGGTACGCGATCATGTAGATGACGATCGCTGGGATGCTGAGCTGGACGTCGACGTAGCTCATCAGGAGGTCGTCGACGGAACCGCCGTAGTACCCCGCGAGGAGACCGACGATCGTCGCCAGCGGCACGATAATGCCGGCCGTGACGAGCACGGCGTAGGCCACAGGTCGAGCGCCGACCACGAGGAGGTCGACCATTTCGTACCCCCAGCGGTCGGTTCCGAGCACGTACTCCCAGCTCCCGTGACACTGCTGTTCGTATATCGTGTCCCCGGTAACCATGCCCACGCAGTCTTTTCCCGTTTCCAGGTAGGAACCGCTGAAGCCGACCGGCGGCTGGAGTTTGTCGGTTCCGGCCGTCCCCGAGTATAACGTCAGCCGGGGCTGGAACCCCGTTATCATCGTGTAGAGCGCGGTAAGAGTGACGATCACGAGAACTGTGAGGGTCGCGACGGTTGCCCACCGTCGTCGAAGTCGAGCGAGGAGTCGCCGCCGCGGGACGGATCGAGGACCATCGGAACGGCGCCGTAGGCGACGATCACGGCCAGGGCGAGCAGTAGCAGCCAATCTTCGGGGCCGACGTACCATCGAGCGACGAGATAGATGCTGTCTCTCCAGCGGTAGTAGAGGTACGCCAGCCCGACGGTAAGGACGCCGATTACAAGCGCGATTCGTTCGGGCGAAAACCGGCGCTTCGACGAGTCGACCCGATTCCAGTCGATTCGCTCGAGCGCCGCGACGTCCGTCTGCCCCGACGGTTCGTCTCTGGCGGATGCGTTCGATCCCGGTTCCGTCATTGCGAGTCGTGCAGGAACCTGTCGCCTCCGCGAATAAGTGTTTCTGTTCCATCACGACCGCAACACTCATATTTCCCTGGCTGGCATGTGTGCAGTACTCGTGATTCGCGACTCCGTCATCACGTCTGGTCCACTCGCAGGTGACCGCCAGTGAGAGTGGTGCGAATTCTGGCTCGGCGTCTGGCACTGGGAGCGATCGCCGCCTGGGCCGTGCTCACGGTGATGTTCGCGCTGTTCGCCGCGACCGAAGACTGGGTGCTCGACAGGCAACTCGCGCTCGCGGCCTACGGCGGTGCCGATCCCGACAAACTCGAGTCCATTCGCCAATCGTACCTCGCGGACCGAGGGCTCGACCGACCGCTCACCGAGCAGTACGTCGACTGGATGAGGAACATGATCACCCTGGAGTGGGGCGATTCCTTCCAGAGCGGCGAGGCAGTGTTTCCGCTGGTCCGCGAGGCCACCCTCGAGACGGCGCTGTACGTCGTCCCGGCGATCGTGCTGGCGACGACGCTCGGGCTGACCGTCGGCGCCTACGCCGCGATGAACGTGCGCTCGATTCGCGGCGACGGAACCATGGGTATCGTGTATCTGCTGTTCGCGATCCCGAACTTCTGGGCCGGCTTCCTCATCCTGAGCGCGTCCGCGACTGCCGCTGCCGCCTTCAGTTGGGGCAGCGAATTCAACTACATCACGGTGACCGAGTTGCCGTTTCTCTACGGGCGGGTCCTCCCGGTCGTCCTGGTTACGACGACCCTGCTCGCTGCCATCGTCAGTTACGCTCGAGCGTACGCTCGCCAGTACTACACCGCGGACCTCACCAAACTCGTTCGCGCGAAAGGCGGTGGGCGGCTCGACGTCGCCAGACACGTGTTGCGAAACGCGGCGATCCCGTTGCTCTCGCTCGTGTTCGCGGAGACGCTCGCATTGCTCGCGATTTCGGTGATCATCATCGAGGCCGTGTTCGGCATCGGCGGGATCGGCTCGCTCTTCTACAACGCCGTCTGGACGCGCGACCTTCCCGTCATGATGGGCGTGACGGTCGTCATCGTCGCCTTCGGCGTCGTCGGCAACGTCGTTCAGGACCTCGCGTACTCGCTGCTCGACCCTCGAGTGGACACCGGGTCGCAGTGAACAACACCGGCGATCGGGAAAATGTTGGTCGGCGCTCGATCAATCCTTTCGCTTGACGACGTCACCAAGCGTGTAACTCCCGCTCGAGGAGCCACCCTCCCAGTCGCTGTCCTCGCTCGACCCGGATCCGCCGGTGAGGCTGATCTCAGGAATCGCTCGAGTTTGCTCTGGACCCGGTCGCTGGGCAGGGTATCCCCGCGCTCGAGTTTGCGGATCAGACTCGCTTTCTCGTTGAGTTCGTTCGCGAGGTCGGACTGGCTGAGGTCCTTCTTCTCTCTCGCCCGCCGGATGCGGTCGTCGTAGTCGGTGACAATCTCGTCCATCTCGTCGAACATGTCTCGGCGACGCGAGCCACCGGACCCCGAGGAGCGACCGCCGCTCGAGGACGTGTCGCTGGACCCCGACCCGGATCCCGATCCAGAGCCCGTCGAGTACTTCGTCGACGTGCTCGAGGATGAGGCGGTCTTCACCTCGGTGCCGAAGTCGGTACAGTTCGAACACACGTCCAGCTTCGCGCCTTCGACTTTGATGGTCTTCGGGGACGACGTCTCGGCGCCACACATCTCGCACTGAACCATGGTCGGGTCTAACGCACCACGCGTGATAAAGGGTACGGCGCCAGCGATCCGGACGGGTCGTATCGAACTCGATACCCGCCCCGGACGAGGGGTCGGACCTTGTCAGACGCTACTCGAGCGCGCTCCAGGAGTAGAAGAACCGCTGGAAGGCCGTCAGGTGGCCGACGACGGCGAGGAAGACGAGCAGCCAGCCGACGAGCGAGAGGCCACCGGCGTCGAACGACTCGAGAGGATAGGCGAGGAAGCCGACGATTCCGATGATCGCCAGCCGGTCGGCACGGCCGACGAGCCCGCCGTAGACCCGGTCGAGGCCCACCGCCTGGGCCTGGGTGCCGAGGTAGGAGGTCATGACGACGCCCGTAACCGCCAGGAAGCCCAGCCAGTAGTCGCCGACGCCGGCGGCGAGTCCACCGATGATCACGATGTCGGCGTACCGGTCCAGGACGTGATCGAGCAGGTCCCCCGCGGGGGAGGAGACGCCCTGGGCTCGAGCGAGTGCGCCGTCGATGATGTCGAACCAGCCGTTCAGGAAAACGAGGGCCGCGCCGACGGCGTACCAGACGGGGTGGGCGACGCCACCGAGGTAAAACACGAGGCCCGCGGCAATCGCCACGAACCCGGCGATAACGCTCACGCCGTCGGGACTCATTCCGACCCGGTCGAACCCACGGACGAATGGATCCAGGAACCTCGAGATGTACGGTCGGAACTTATCGAGGGTCATGTCAGGTACCCCACGAAGTCGACCTCGCCGACACTCGGCGCTCGTGTGCCCCGGACGACGGCCTCGAGTTCGTCGGCCACCGCGGCGGGCTCGCGGTCCGTGGTGTCGATTTCGTACACGGACTCGAGTCCGTGGCGGTCGACGGCCTCCGAGAGGATGACGTCGAGCGCCTCGCTCTCTGCGTTCTCGCGAGCCTTAGCCGCACTCTCACCGCGCTCTCTCAATCTGTCCTCGAGCACTGTCGGCTCACACCGCAAGACGGCGACGCGATCGGCCGGCAGGTGATGGGCGAGGTGCGACTCGATCAGGACGTCGTCTCGCTCCGCGAGTCGCTCCTCGAGGGCATCCAGGTCGGCGACCTTGCTGTCGCGCTCTTCGTCGACGGCCGTGTACAGCCCCTCGCGTTCGAGCAGGTCGTTGAGGTGGATCACGTCGTAGTCCTCGAGTCGGTCCTCGTGGCGATCGCCGAGTTGGTGCTCGTGGCGATCACCGAATCGATCCTCGAGGATCGTCGTTGCCGTCGTCTTCCCCGTTCCCGGGGTGCCGGTAACTGCGACTCTCACGCGCCGTTCACCTCGGTTGGGATTCCGCCGTCAGCGCCGAGTTCGCGCTGGTGCCCTCGGTCCTCGAGCACCTCGTTGAGCGTCTCGACGGCCCGTTCGGTTTCGGACGGCGTACCGCAGGTGATGCGAACGCACTCCGGCAACCCGAAACTCGTACAGTCGCGGACGATCACGCCCCGCTCCTGCATCGCCTCGGCGACCGGCGTCGCCTGCCCGACGTCGACGAGCACGAAATTCCCGTCGCTCGGCCAGACGTGGGCGTCGATTTCCTCGCGCATGGTCGCTCGAGCCTCGGCGACGGTCTCGACCGTCCGCTCGACGTGTTCGTCATCCTCGATGGCGGCCAGGCCGGCCCGGCAGGCGAGTTCGCTCGCGGCGAACGGGGTGTTGACGCGGGCGTAGGCGTCAGCCCACGCGTACGGAACGATTGCGTATCCGAGTCGCAAGCCCGCCAGGCCGTACGCCTTCGAGAACGTCCGGAGAACGGCGACGTCGTCGCGGGCGTCGAACCCGTCGCGACCCGAG